>CALPJR020000023.1 GCA_943323935.2 Bifidobacterium breve | reverse complement strand
GGACAAGGTAAGACGTGACGAAATGATTCAAAATAACGGTTAGTCCATTGCAAACCGAAAATAAATATGATTATATAATAGCCGGTGCAGGTTGCGCCGGCTATTCTTTGTTATACCACTTATTGCAGGGTCCTTTATTAAGTCAAAAAAAGATATTGGTGGTGGATGCTAATTTTAATAAAGGGAACGATCGCACCTGGTGTTTTTGGGAAGATCAAGTAGGCCCTTTTGAATCCATTGTCTGTAAAAAATGGTCGAATATAGAAGTGCTAAAAGGGACTATGCAAAGGTTATTGCCGACGGCGCCTTTTGAATATAAAATGATTCAAGGCATTGATTTTTACCAACATATTAGTGCTTTTGCAAAAGGCTTTGACAATGTGGAATGGGTTGCTTCTAAAATTTTAAGTATTGATGCAGCAGATGGTGGTGTAAGGGTCAATTGGGAAGGTGGTGCAGCCAATGCAGACTATGTATTTTCAAGTATTAATGGAGATCGCATCCAATCAAAACTTTGGCAACATTTTAAAGGGATCGTTGTGGAGTTTGATACCCCTGTTTTTGACGATACGGTTGCTAGATTAATGGATTTTAATGTGCCTCAAATGGATGCAACTGCTTTTATGTATCTACTTCCTTTAACAGATAAAAAAGCCTTGGTAGAATATACTTTATTTTCTCCTACGATTTTAGAAACGGCCGAATATGATCAGGTGTTGAATGCATACATGGAGGAACATTATATAGGTCAAGCCTATACCATTGTACATACCGAACAAGGCGCCATTCCAATGACTACAAAAAAAATGACATCAAGCACTGGCAATGTCATTCCAATTGGGACAATGGGGGATGCAGTTAAAGCGAGTACTGGATATGCATTCCAATTTATCCAGCAACAAACACAACAAATAGTGCAACAATTAAAATTGAATCAAGCCTTGGATGCATCCGTGCATTATACAAGACATCAATTTTATGATGCTGTACTATTGTATATTCTTGAACATAAGAAAATGGCAGGGGATGAAATTTTTGCAAGAATTTTCAAAAAAAATGATGCAGCCACTGTATTTAAATTCTTATCCAATACATCTACCTTAATGGAGGATATCCGTATTATGCTTAGTCTCCCAACACAAATTTTCCTGCCTGCTGCCATTAAAGTATTGTTCCGACGGTAAATTATTCTTTCAATTGTTTATTTTTGATTGACGGCCTTGTCGTACAATGGTTAGTACAAGCGTTTCCGAAGCGCTAAATCCCAGTTCGATCCTGGGCTTGGCTACAAGAATTTAGTATTTTCAGTTACCTATCTTTTTCCGTACCTTAGGTTTCTTGAAAAAAGTCATTGCCATATGTTGTTTTGCAGCCTTGTTATTGTCAACAAGCAGTCTAAGTTATTTTTATTGGCTTCAGGAAAAAGTGCATGAGCAGGAGCGCTTTGCCATGATTGATGCAAGTCTAATGGGTGAAAAAGAACATGATAGTAATGATAATAGTGGCGATCAAATCACAATCCTAGTAAAAGATAAAACTATCTTACCCCAAGGCTATCATTGGGAAGAAAAGGGTCGTGAATTTAGTTATAAGGGGATGTTCTATGATATAGTTTCAATTGAAAAAACAAGTAAAGGCTGGGTAATTAAAGCTGCATCGGATGAAGAAGAAGCGGCCATAGTTGCCAATCAGCATAAAGTACATTCATTCAATAAAGATCCAAAGTCTAAAACAAGCTCAGAATCTTCTAAGATTAAACTGAATCTTAGTTTCGCGGTCTATGATTGCAATCAAGTTTTTAATTACAAGCACAGTGCTATACTACAAGCTAAAAAAGGCTACTTTATTTATACTACGCCTATTTTGAATCGCTATTCAGGAGCAATTACCCATCCGCCAGAAGCTGTCTAATACATAAGACAGTTCAATCAAATGGGCCATGCGCTATTTGATTGATTTTTCATTTTCATTTAAATTATATTAAATGCGTTTAATAATAAGCGTACTGGTATTTTTTAGTATGAGTTTGGATCTTTTGGCGCAATCTGATACCACGACGAAGCAATTAAAAGACGTCGTGATTTATGCTAATAAGTTCCCAACACTTTCTAAAAATATCGTACAAAGGGTGGTTGCCTTAACCGATAAAGTATTGCTTCAACAGCAGGCTAATACGGCAGATATCTTAACAGCCTCTGGTCAGGTCTTTGTTCAAAAAAGTCAAGCAGGTGGTGGAAGCCCTGTGGTGAGAGGATTTGAGGCGAGTAGGGTATTATTGATGGTAGATGGAATTCGTATGAACAGTGCGATTTTCAGAGCTGGTCATTTACAAAATATCATCACGGTGGACAATATGATTTTGGACCGTGTTGAGATTTTGTATGGTCCAAGTTCTACTATGTATGGAAGTGATGCATTGGGTGGTGTGGTTAATTTATATACTAAACAGCCACAATTATTCATTTCTAATGTAGTTTCTAAAAATGCACCTTGGATGATCAATGGTAATCTAGTGTATCGATACGGCAATGGGCAAAATGAAAACCGCCAACATATTGACATCAATATTGCCAATAACAAATGGGCTTATCTTACTTCCTTCACCAATAGTAGTTTTGGCGATATGCGTCAGGGTAATCAAAGATCTGCGGCCTATCCAGATTTTGGTAAAAGATTATTTTATGTAGTACGTGAAAACAATACAGATGTGATGAAGGACAATAGTGCATCAGTGAATATCCAAAAACTAAGTGGGTATACGCAAACAGATTTGTTGCAAAAAGTATTGTTCAAACCGAATGAAAACACTGAGCATCTATTGAATATACAAATCTCTAATTCTTCTGATATCAATCGCTATGATCGTCTAACAGAAACGAGTAATGGCTTACCTGTATTTGCTGAATGGTATTATGGGCCACAGGTGCGTAATATGGTTGGTTATAAATTAACTAAATCAAATTTGAATGGGTATTTTCAAAAAATGACTACGAATCTGAATTACCAGCACCTTGAAGAAAGTAGAATAACAAGAAGATTCAAATCCAATAACAAGGACTATAGATTTGAGAAAGTGGATATGTTTGGTTTCAATGTAGACCTCTTACACCAGGATGCCTCTGGTGATTTGCATATTGGTGTGGAGTCTTATTACAATAATGTGGGTTCTACTGCCTATCGCAATAATATTACAACCAATGCTCGAAGCGCTATTGCGACTAGGTATAGTGATGGGCCTACCAATATGACTAATTATGCGATATATGCGCAACATACTCAATTTTTAAAAAGGAATTGGGTGTTGAATAGTGGTTTGCGTTTAAACAATGTGCAATTGAATGCCAATTTCAAAGACACAGCACTCATGCATTTTCCATTCACAGATGCCAATCAAAACAACACTGCCATGACGGGTAATTTAGGCATGGCTTACAATGGTACAGATGGATTCAGAGTTGCTTTTGGTTTTAGTAGTGGATTTAGAGCGCCGAATGTGGATGACTTAACAAAAGTATTTGATACTAGAACCGGTTATGTCGTTGTTCCAAATAAGGATTTAAAACCTGAGTATACCTACAATACAGAGTTGAATGTTTCTAAAACCACATCTAGCTATAGCATTGGTGCATCTTTGTTTTATACCTGGTTTAAAAATGCATTGGTAGTTGACAATTTTAAATGGAACAATGCAAGTAAGATCCTATATCAAGGTATTATGAGTGATGTGTATGCTTCGCAAAACAAAGCCAAGGCTGTTGTTTATGGATTCAATGTCAATGGATCTGTCAACTTTACGCCTAATACAATATTGGCTGCTACCTATACCTATACGCGCGGGAACTATGCTGATCGTAAACTAGACGGATTGAATACAGCATTGCCTTTAGACCATATTCCTCCAACCTATGGCAGAGTAGGATTAAAGCATGATGTAAAAAAGTTTTCTGCAGAATTGTTTACTGTATTTAATGGGTGGAAGCGTATCGAAGAGTATAGTGCTAGTGGGGAAGACAATCAAATTTATGCGACTAAGGATGGTATGCCAGCTTGGCAAATTTGGAATATCAACACAAACTATCAAGCAAGTAAAAAATTAAATTTCAGTTTTCAAATTGAAAATATTGCAGACTTAAATTATCGTTATTTTGCGAGTGGCATTTCTGCATTAGGCAGAAATTACATAGTTCAAGCCAGGTATAGTTTCTAAGCCAAAAATACTTTCATAAAAAAGGGTTAGCTCAATTTGGGCTAACCCTTTTTAAATTAGGTTAAAGAATAGCTATGATTTTATCTTTTTAGTGCGCTTATATTACTAGAGAAGATCTTTACAGCAATCGCTAACAAGATGACGCCAAAGAATTTACGCACTGCCAATAGTCCACCAGGGCCTAGCATACGTTCAATGAAATTGAGTGATTTTAAAACAAGGTAGACAATAATTAAGTTGACTAAAATCCCTCCAAGTATATAAGCTTCTTCAAAATTGGCTTTTAGTGACATAATGGTAGTCAATGTTCCGCTTCCGGCAATGATCGGGAATGCAATGGGAACAACTGCGCCAGACTGCGCATTTTTATCGCCTTTAAATATTTCATGACCTAAAACCATTTCTAATCCTAATAGAAATATTACAATCGAGCCACCCACTGCAAATGATTTAACGTCTAAGCCTAATAATTGTAAAAAAGGTTTTCCTAAAAATAAAAACAAGATCATAAGTGCACCTGAAATTAGGGTCACTTTAAGCGATTTTATGGCACCCGATTTTTCTTTCATTGCAATCAATAGTGGTATAGAGCCCACGATATCAATCACGGCGAATAATGTAAAAACAATTGTAAGTAGTTCATCTATTTTAAATCCCATAAAAAAGCTTTGTATGAAGATACAAAGCTTTTTTAGATTTACTAACGCAATTGACTCAGCCAAAGCTTGGTTAACAATAAATTTTTATACCACCCACCAAATGGTATTATATTGATACATTTCATTAAAACTGAAGTCGTATCCCAAATTGAAGCATTCTGCCAATCGTATTATAACCATTGACTTCAGTAAAATTGTCGTTCAATAGATTTTGTCCATTTGCAAATACAAGAACGCGCTTACTCCATTTGTATTGAATGTTCGCGTTCAATAAGGTATAATATCCTAATGTCACATCAGGACTTGCGTATCCGCCTACGTCTTTGCGCTCGCTAATAAATCTTCCAGTTAAACTTGTATTCCATTTATTATTGATGGTATAATTCCATTGTGCGTTCAAACTATGTGTTGGACGCTTCAATAAATAATTATAAGTAACTGTATCAGTTGTGGTGATTCTGTTTTGATTGGTCTCTTGTCCATTCATTAAAGTATAGTTCAATGAAAAATGATGCTGCTCATTGATTGGATGTTGAATCTCAATTTCTAAACCATTCACTTTTTGTTGAATAAAATTGAAAAAATTATAGTCAATATAATTGTAGTCAATACCATTTTTAATATTTCTGTTATAGTAAACTGCTCTAGCAAATACTTGTCCTTTTCTGAATGAAATTCCAAATTCAGTATTAAAAGATGTTTCTGCATTTAATTGATCATTGTAACTCAACTGATAAAGTGATGGCGCCTTAAATCCAGTGGATACACTCGCAATCAATCTTACTTGATCACTCAATGCATAAGATGGGTTGAATGTAAATGTTTGGTTATTGCCAAAACGATTGTGGTTATTGTATCTAGCACCTAATTCAAGCAACCATTTTTTTGCATCGTCATTGATCAAAGCTGATGTATAAATGGCATTTTGAAATTGAAATGTATCTCTAAATATATCATTGTAAGGGCCCCATTGACTAATGGATTCGTAGATTTGATTGTAAGATCCATATCTAAAATCTGTCCCAATAATCCATTGAATATTTTTATGAATTGGCGTAGATAAAAAGGCATCTGCAAAATGCGTTGTACCAGCATATTGGTTGTTTTCAAAAATGATATACTTTCTGTCGGCACTATCATTGAAGTAAGTCCTGTCCTGTGTGGTATACTGGTATTGAAATTGAAAATTAGTTTTTGCTTTTTTATATTTTAAGACCAAACCACTCATGGTAGTGGCATTTTTGAATTCATTGTCTCTGTCATCCATAAAACCACCATAATCTATTGCAGAAGTATATGAAGTCTTTCTACTAGACAATTGCAAATTCCAAAGTGAGTCAATCTGGTATTTTGCTTTTACAAAAAAACTATTGTTTCGATAGCCATCCTTGTCAAAATTTTTATTATTGGTAATATCCTTTGCAGATGAAAATCCATCTGCATTTTGATTTTCAAAACCAATCGCAACATCTAGTTTTTTAAAATTACTATTGAATTGAAAATTACCTTGTTTAGTTCCATAGCTACCATAACTAAATCCACCTCCAGCTCCGCTTTTTGATTTTGTAATAATATTGATCACGCCACCAATGGCGTCCGAACCATAAAGTGTACTCTGTGCACCTTTTAAAATTTCAATACGCTCCACCTGATTCAGTGGCACTAAGTTCAAATCAAATTCATTGCTAATCATGGATGGGTCGCCTACAGGAGCGCCGTCTAGTAAAATTAATGTTCTTCCAGAAGCAGCACCGCGCATGTAAATACTAGGCACAGTCCCTAAATTACTTAATGCACCTGGCAGGCTTAATCCTGCTTGTTCATTTAATAATTGTGCAATGGTTCTGCCAGCATTTTGCTGAATTTGAGCAGCAGTAATTACGGTGATGACTTTACTGGTACCATCCTGTTTCTGCTCAATTTTATTGGCAGTCACAATCACATCCTCCAACTGAGAGGCGTTTGAGCTTTTTTGAAGGCTGTCTTTTTGTTGCCCAAAGACAAGGGGCATGGTGGCGATAAAGCACACCGAGAGCGCGATGATTTTTTTGCTCATTGTTTTGTTTTTTTCATTTTACTGAGTGAACAATGAGCTTCCTGGAATAAGAGAACCATAATTGATTAAGTAGGGTGATCGTATAACCCCGCGCTTAATTTTTTACAATCCTTGCTTTTTACCCGAAAGCTGTTGATTTCTTCTTAATCAGGCAGGTCTTCTGGCTCGTTCTTCTCAAAGTCATCCTTCCCAAATTGCTTCAGTGGATCTGACTTAATGCTTTTGCATCGAACTTACAGCTACGGGAATAGCTCCTGGTTTGAACAGGATTCCCTTTTAATCATTTGCATGAACCTAATCAAGCACAAACTTATTCTCTTTTAAAATAGGAGATCTATTTAATTATCAACCCTTTGTTGAAAACTCCCAATAAGTTGATATATTTATATTTAAGAAAAGTTTAAATATTTCATATGAGTACTAAAGCAAAACAAAGCATCAATTTTTTTAGTTTAACCATGATTGTGGTGAGCTTAGTGATTGGTATGGGCATTTTCAAAACCCCAGCGACAATTGCTGCAAAGTCCGGCACACCACTCATTTTTTTTAGTGCATGGATCATTGGTGGAATTATTGCTTTATTTGGTGCTTTAACCTATGCAGAAATTGGACAAAGATTACCTGTGATGGGTGGTTATTATAAAGTGTTTGCACATTGTTACCATCCTGGTGTTGGCTTTACAATTAATGTATTGATCTTAATTAGCAATGCAGCTTCTTTAGCAGTAGTCGCGTTGATTGGTGCAGATTATGTAAGTGATTTATTATTTGGAAGACCTTCTGGCACTTTGTTCAATATTGGTGTCGCCTCATTTTCGGTCGGATTATTTTATATCGTCAATTTATTAGGATTAAAAACAAGTAGTAGGACACAGAACGTGTTGATGATTGTAAAAATAAGTTTGATTTTATTACTCATAACTTCTTTATTCAAAGGAGTGAATGTAGCACCACATGGATTCAATGATGGTAAAGTATATGTGTACGATGGTACCAATGGTATGCTACTTTTACTAGTGAGTTTGGTATCGGTATTTTTTACTTACGGCGGCTATCAACAAACCATCAATTTTGGTGCAGAAGTAAGTTCTGCTAAGACGATGCAAAGAGGCATTGTGATTGGTATTTTATTGGTTTTATTTTTATACTTAGCCATCAACTATACTTATGTAAAAGTGATTGGCTTTGATAATATTAAAAATGCCAATGCCATTGGGTCGCTTTTATTTGAAGCATGGTTTGGAAAATTAGGTGCCAAAGTATTTGATTTTGCGATGGTCTTAAGTGTACTTGCTTATGTGAATGTAATTTTAATGAGTAATCCAAGGGTGATGTATGCGATGAGTGAGGACAAAGTATTGCCTGCAGTATTTCAAAAAAAGCATGCTAAAACGGATGCATTGGTTCCAGGACTAACCGTTTTTGCCATTGCCACGGTGTTGATCACCTTTTTTGGTAAGGGGGTAGATGACGTATTGAGTTTTAGTATCTTTTTAGATTGTTTAGGCATGAGTACGTCTGCTGCTACTTTATTCATTTTAAGACGCAAGGCCCAAGGAGATGCTGCTGTCACTGGAGGATTAAAGCGTTGGACACCCATTTTTGCAGCCATTTTTGTTTTGGCATATGCTTTTGTGGCTGTTGCTGTGGTGATTGATAAGCCTTATTCTGCGTTGACTGCAGTTATTTTAGTAGCGATCGTTTTGGTGATATATCGACTATTTTATTATAAAAAGACCTCCTAGATTTAGGGTAAGCCATTTATACCCACCCATAGCTGTTCAGCCAATTGGATGTCCGTTTGTCTAAAAATTAGACAACTCCTAAGGTTTGTATTACTTTTGTACTGTATAATAGGAATTTATAATTATCAATACAGACAATGAGATACATT
>CALPJR020000022.1 GCA_943323935.2 Bifidobacterium breve | reverse complement strand
GGTCTTACCCACTTTTGGTTGTGCAACCAATAATCCACGTTGTCCTTTACCAATTGGTGTAAATAAATCCATGATACGCGTACTATAATTATTAGCCGTGGTATATAAATTTAATTTCTGGAATGGGAACAAAGGCGTTAAATAATCAAAAGGAATACGATCGCGAATTTCGTCTGGTTTTTTACCGTTGACAAAATCTACTTTCGTTAAAGCAAAATATTTCTCACCTTCTTTAGGTGGACGCACTGTTCCTTGAACCGTGTCTCCTGTTTTTAAACCAAATAATTTTATTTGAGAAGGAGAAACATATACGTCATCCGGAGAGGATAAATAATTATAATCAGAACTTCTTAAAAAGCCATAACCATCTGGCATCATTTCTAATACACCTTCTGATGCAATGGCGCCGTCGAATTCTACATTGAATACGGGCTCTTTTTTTGGTTGAGGTCTATTTTGGTGCGGGTGTTGACCTTGACCAGGACCTCTTTGTCCACGGTGTTCGCCAGCTTGGGGTTGATTCGATGTAACACCATTTGGGTCTTGGCCCGTTTGATCACCCTGAGGAGCAGATGCTGATTCGGAATTTTCTGCTGGTGCAGGCGCTTGGCTTGCAGCAGACTCGTCTCCAAATAAGGCAGCTGCTATTTTAGAAGCCTTATCGTCTTCGGAATGGTCTTTTTGAATTTTACCAGGAGCGGCTGTTCTTACTTTTGGTTCTTCAGCAGATGCTGCAGATTTTTTTACAATAGGCTTGCGCTCTGGTTTTGATGCAGTTGTAACTGCTTTTGCTTTTGGTGCAGGCGCAGCAACAGGCTTGCGTCGGCTCTTTGGTTTGTCGTCTTTTTCTTGCACTTTAAATGAAGGGTTTTTTTAAATCGAATCGAGATCGGGGAATGTTTGAAAAAATCTAGTTGAATTTGGCCAAGATTTGACCGGTAATGAAAGAAGCGCGAAAAATAGTATCTGAGCGTTTGCTCGTTTCTACCACAAAGTAAAGCAGTTTTGCATAAAAAAACAATTTTTTATAGGTTATCTTTGAACCTCGAAATAATTTATATGTTCAACCAAAGAGTCAAAATCAAGCAATTGTTAAGCGGAACCGACGCTCAATCAGCTGTCGGAGCCGAAGTAGTAGTCATGGGATGGGTGCGTACCTTCCGAAATAACCAGTTCATCGCATTGAACGACGGTAGCACCAATAACAATGTGCAGGTGGTCGCAAGTTTGGGTGAATTTGATGAAGCTTTATTAAAACGCATCACAACAGGAGCTTCTTTAAAAGTAAAAGGCTTGGTGGTAGAAAGCCAAGGCAAGGGCCAGACGGTAGAGGTAAAAGCAACAGCAATAGAAATTTTAGGAGATAGTGATGCGGAAAAATATCCTTTACAACCTAAAAAGCATTCTTTAGAATTTTTAAGAGAAAAAGCGCATTTACGTTTTAGAACCAATACGTTTGGATCTGTGTTTCGCATTCGTCATTCATTGGCATTTTCGGTGCACCAATTTTTTAATGATCGCGGTTTTTTATATTTAAACACACCTATCATTACTTCTAGTGATGCAGAAGGTGCAGGTGAAATGTTTCGTGTGACGACACTTCCAATGGAAGGTGCTCCAAAAAACGAAGCAGGTGAAATTGATTTTACCGAAGACTTTTTTGGTAAGAGTACGAACTTAACTGTAAGTGGTCAACTTGAAGGAGAACTAGGCGCAATGGCTTTTTCAGACATTTACACTTTTGGCCCAACCTTCCGTGCAGAGAACTCAAATACCACAAGACATTTAGCAGAGTTTTGGATGATCGAACCAGAGGTTGCATTCAATGATTTGGAAGACAACATGAATTTAGCAGAAGACTTCATCAAGCATTTGATTGCTTATGTAATGGAGCACAATGCGGATGACTTAGCGTTTTTAGATGCACGTCTTGCAGAAGAAGAAAAACAATTGCCTACAGAAAAAAGAGCTGGCTTAGGATTGATTGAAAAATTAAAATTTGTAGTTGAAAATGGATTTGAAAGAATTACTTATACCGAAGCCATTGATATTTTATTAAATAGCAATCACTATAAGAAAAAGAAATTTACCTATGATGTGAAATGGGGTATTGACTTACAAAGTGAGCACGAAAGATTCTTGGTAGAACAACATTTTAAAAAGCCAGTCATTGTTACGGGTTATCCAGCTGCAATCAAGGCTTTTTATATGCGCATGAATGATGGATGCGAGCCGGGCAGAGAGACCGTAGCTGCAATGGATATTTTGGCACCAGGCATTGGAGAAATAGTGGGCGGATCTCAAAGAGAAGAGCGCTTAGATAAGCTAGAAGCTAGAATGAACGATATGCATATTCCTTTAGCCGAGATGAGTTATTACTTAGATACAAGACGTTTTGGTACGGTGCCGCATGCTGGATTTGGATTGGGCTTTGAGCGTATGGTACAATTTGTTACAGGCATGACAAATATTAGAGATGTCATTCCTTTTGCTAGAACACCAAAGAACTGTGAATATTAATGGGCATTATTTATGTTTTAATTGGTGCACTCTGTTTTGCAATAAGTAATGCTTATTGGAAAAAAGTAACAGCGACGATTCCTTACCAAATTGGTATGTTTTATCGAGGCATTTTTGCAACCATTATTTTTTCAATTTTATATTTTGGATTTCGTCAAGCAGATTTTTTTAAATACTGGGTAGTGCGTGATATTGCAATGGACAGGGATTTTATTTTATCTATTGCACTCAGTGTATTTAATATTTTTGGACTCGTGTTTTTTTTACAAGGGATTCAGAAAGCGCCTATAAGTGTTGTGGTGCCCGTGTCTTCGCTAAAAATATTTACTATAATAACAGCAGTATTTATCATGGGCGAAGTATGGTATAATAATTATTTAATTGCTTTTATATTAAGCACTGTTGGTTTATTCTTATTGTATTTTAAAAGAGCAGAGATACAAAATACAAAAGCATTTGAAAAAGGTATCTTATATGGTATTGCATCCAGTTTTTTCTGGGGTAGTTCTTTTGCATTGTATAAATTTCCGATTGCATGGTGGGGTCCGCTTGGTTTTAGTTTGATCATTGAATCTGTGGCCATGTTATTTGGTTTAGTCTTAGTTATAAAAGATGGACTGCTCAATCAGTTAACAACCTATTTAAAATTGATTCATATCAGGGCCTACTTAATTTTAGGCGCCTTGCTTGTGATAGGAGGCCTAGCTATTAATATGAGCTATGGTTATCTGCCCGTGGTAGTGATTAATATCTTAATTATCGGTAGTCAAATTATCTCTGTTCTGATTGGTTATTTTATTTATCAAGAGCGATTAAGCATTAAACAGTGGATAGGATTGGCTTTAATTATTGCAAGTTTTTTTGTGGTAGCGCTGGCTGCCTAGGCTTCCTGTTTTCCACTGATTTTCAATAAAGAAGCCTTATTTTTTGCTATTTAAGGTGGGTCTGCTTATATTTGCTCCCCGAACAAAGCAATTTGTTTGGATGGATGTAAATCCGATGGCGCTGTAGCTCAGTTGGTAGAGCAAAGGACTGAAAATCCTTGTGTCCCCGGTTCGAGCCCGGGTGGTGCCACAATCATTTATCAGCCCTCAACGAAAGTTGGGGGCTTTTTTATGCAATCTTTATTTAATCTGTATTTGTTTTCTTTGAACCGTATGCGCCGAAAAAATTCCTAGGGCGCCACCAATGATATTGGAGGGTGGATTAGAAGGAGTGGTTCCACCACCCGGTCCAGCGCCCGATTGCTGATACAGGGTATAGAAATATAAATAAACAGGCCTTGTGATACATTGCATTTCTACAGCAACAATATCTTTTAATTTTACTTCTAAAGAATCTGACCCCCCTCTTAATGGTCGTTGATTCACTTTTCCATTATTTAAATTATCATTAAAAACATGAAAGGTTTGATCTAGTGTATCGTTGATTTTTTGAATAAAACGATAGCTATTACCTAACTGGATTGGGTCGGCATAAACCGGGATGACATTATATCTAATTTCATTATTGAATGGGATGGGATTGATCCTTAAACTATCTAAGGCAACTTTTTGTGGCATGGTAGCATTTGCCGTGTACTTTTTGTCTGCAACTTGTACTTCTAAATAATAAGTGTTCCCATAGCTACCTTTTAATTTACTTGTTTTATAACTCCCTCCTTTTTCATGTTTTAAAGTATCAATTATTCCAAGATTGTCTTTAACAATGACAAGGGCACCAGTCACTGCAAAAAAATTAGAGGCCTCTGATATACCAGTTGACTTGCTGAGTTTTATATAATAAGGTCCAGCCTCGTCTGTGATACTCCCATCAATGACAAGTAAAGACTGATTGGGATCTAAGGGAAGCTGAATTTCTTTTTCACAACCCAATAAAAAAATCCCTATTAAAATTGTACTAAAATATTTTTTAAGCATCATTAAAATTTGAATTGATATGTTATACTGGGTACCCACCTAAATAAGGAGGTTTGAATAATTTGTGTTCTACTAAGATCTTTTGGATCGTCTTGAAAATTAATTTGAAACGCGTTTTCTCTACCATACACATTGTATAAACTAAAGTTCCAAGATTCTTGAATGCGTTTTTTTCTTTTCTTATCATACGTCACACTGAGGTCCATTCTATGATTGGAGGGCATTCTATTTCCGTTTCTCGATGCATATTGATATAATGTCTGTCCTTGAATGGAATATTTTCCTGTTGGAAAAGTAACTGCATCTCCAGTATTATATACAAAAACAGAGGAGATTGACCATCTTGAATTAAGGGTATAGACACCTACAATAGCAATATCATGGGTCCTATCTTGTCTTGCATTGTACCAATTGTTTTGGTTGATACCAGTAATTTTTCTTTCTGTTTTTGATAAGGTATAACTTACCCATCCTGTTAGCATCCCCTCTTTCTTCTTCCATAATAATTCAAGACCATAGGCGCGTCCAACACCAAACAAGAGCGCACTTTCAACATCGGCTAAAGTAAATATTTCAGCTCCATCTTTATAGTCCAATTGATTCTGCAAATTTTTATAATATAATTCGGTGCTTAGTTCATAGCTATTATTTTTCCATCCTTGCACAAAACCTACGCTCAGCTGATCTGCAATTTCAGGTTTAATATTATAGGAATTTCCAATCCATTGATCAGAAGGACTTGAAGCAGTTGAATTACTAAGCAGGTGCAGGTGTTGTACATTTCTTGCATACCCCGCCTTGATACTTGTTTGGTCTGTGACACGGTAGTTGGCTGTTATCCTTGGCTCAGGATTCATATAGGTCTTGCCAAAACTTTGCTTATCTAATCGTATTGTATTTATAAGCAAATCATTTTCATAAATATTATACGCATCGCCACCCATTAAGCTATAAGCAGAAAGGCGCATTCCATAATCAAGACTTAAGTTGTCTGTTGCTTTATAGTAGTTACTTAGATAGAGGGCGTTTTCAAGTCCATTTCTGCCGTTCTTTGGATTACTATTGATCACGGTCCCACTAAATGTGCTTGGGCTAATAGTATGTAAAATACTATTGAATCCAAAACGCAATGTGTTTTTTGGGTTGAGGTAAAAAGTATAATCCTGCTTTAGGTTGAGGTCTTTAATATTGGAGTTGATATTAAAATTAGACAAGCCGTTTTTAAGCTTTACATTATAATTATAGTCACTGTAAATTAAAGAGGTGTTTAAAAATAAGCGGCTAGACACAATTCGATTCCATCTAATTGTGCCCGTTTTATTTCCCCAATCAATACCAAATGTATTTCCTAATCCTAATTCGTCTCTTCCAAAATAACCAGAAATATATAATTTATTTTTTTCGTCAATCTTGTAATTCGCTTTCATATTTAGGTCGTAGAAATACAAAATATTGTCTTTAAATTCATCAGAGGTACGTAGAAAAATATCTGCATAGGTTCTTCTTCCAGACAGGATAAAGGAAGACTTTTCTTTTTGAAGCGGGCCTTCAATGCTAAGTCGACTGCTAATCAATCCAAGGCCTCCATTCACATTAAAGTCTTGGTTATTGCCTTCTTTCATTTTTACATCTAATACAGAAGACAGCCTACCGCCATACTGAGCAGGACTATTGCCTTTAATTAATGTGGCATCTTTGATAGCATCACTATTAAAAGTGCTAAAAAAACCAAGTAAGTGAGATGCGTTGTACACGGGCGCCTCGTCTAATAAAATTAAATTTTGATCAGCAGCACCACCTCGAACATAAAAGCCACTATTGCCCTCGCCAGCTGACTTTACACCAGGCAATAGTTGAAGTGTTTTTAAAATGTCTTTTTCTCCAAAAATAACAGGCACTTTGCTAATGGCATTTAAGTTAAGTGTCTCTGTGCCCATTTGGGGTTTTAATAGGTTGTCATTTTTTCTTCCGCTTTCAACCACCACTTCTTTCAAAGTATTAGCAGACCTCAATAAAATAGTTAAATTTAAATTACTATCTAGTCTTACCAGTTCCTTGTATTTTTCATACCCTAGCTGCGAAACAACAACCGTATATTTCCCTTTAGGTAAAGCAATGGCGTAAAATCCATATTCATTGGAAAGCACCCCGAGGCTTGGTAGCTCTTCAATCCTGATTACGGCCCTTATCATGGCCTCTCCGGTTGCTTGGTCTTTTACATTTCCGTTTAAAACGAATTTATCCTGTCCAAAACTAAATTGGACTTGCATAACGCATACAATCGTGCATAAAAGATAGATAAAATGTTTTTTAATTGAACTCATATTATATTAACAAAAATACTTTCTTTTAGTTCAATAATAGCCACCGTTCAATACCCTCTTTTACCGCTGCAGTAAAATATTAAATTAACTCCAAAAATTTTATTACTTTGAATTTTCAAACTCCATTCTTTATTCATTTTTCCTCCCCTTATCTAATTACAATGCGTTATTTATTGATTTTATCATGCCTATTTTGCACCTTATCAAGTGCTGCTCAGTATTCGAACCCGCCGATCATTCGCACAGAGCAAATCAATATTGCCAGGGATAGTTTTGGCGTGCCACATATTTTTGCACCCACCGATCCCGAAGTAGCTTATGGTCTTGCTTGGGCACATGCAGAAGATGATTTTGCAACCATGCAAATGTTGATCTTAACTGGAAAAGGAAAAGTAGCAACCCATTTAGGAAAAAAAGGAGCGCCGATTGATTTTGTATTTGGTTTATTAAATACAAAAGCAACTGCAATTGCACAAATGAATCAATTTGATCCTAAGTTTATACAATTGCTAAAAGGCTATTTGTTAGGATTAGAGGCTTACGCAAAAGCGCACCCAGATAAAGTATTGAACAAACATGTATTCCCCATTACCATCGAAGAATATTTAGCCTCAGCTGCATTTTCGGTAGCGATTTTTTGTGGCGTAGATAAGGCCTTGCCAAAAATTTTAAATGGTACCATTCCAAAACTAGAAGGCTTCACAGGAGAAGGCAGTAATGCATTTGCGATTAATGCTAAGAAATCTACTTCGGACGAAACGATGTTGGTGATCAACGCACATCAGCCTATCGAGGGTCCAACCGCATTTTATGAAGCACATCTACAAAGCGAAGAAGGTTGGAATATTTTAGGCGGATTGTTTCCAGGTGCGCCCATGATTTTTCATGGCGTGACGCCAAATTTAGCTTGGGCGCACACCGTTAATTTTCAAGATAAAATAGACATCTATCAATTAGAAACCAACAAGTCGCATCCTGGTGAATATAAGGTGGACGGCAATTGGTTAAAATTAGAAAAGCGAAAAATTAAATTAAATATTAAAGGCATTCCTTTTCCAATTTACAAAACAGCCTACCAGTCTATCTATGGTCCAACTGTGGCGACGCCTAAAGGGGAATTCTTTTCAATGCGCTTACCAGCATTAATGGACGCGGGTGCATTGCAACAATGGTATGCCATGAACAAGGCAACAAATTTTACAAGTTTTAAAGCGGCATTGGAACAGAACCACTTGCCCATGTTTAATATTCTATATGCAGACAAATCTGATACGATTTTTTACATCTCTAATGGTAAAATGCCTTATCGAAATAAAGATACAAGCTATCATTGGAGTAGTACCCTTCCTGGAAATACGAAAGCTACTTTATGGAATGAATTTAAACCATTAAGTGCCTTGCCGCAAATGCTGAATCCAAAAAGTGGCTACTTATTCAATGCGAACCACTCACCTTTTTTAGCAAGCAGCGAATCAGACAATTTAAATCCAAAAGATTTTGATGTGAATGATGGGTATGAAACTTATCACGATAACAGAAGTAGACGCGCTAAAGACTTAATTGACAAATTAGATAAAATAAGTTACGAAGACATTAAGCGTATTAAGTTTGATCGTCAATTACCAAATCCAATTTTGTTTCCATATGGGTTTACTGCTGATTCTATGTTTATGGTAGATGAAAATAAATATCCTCAATTAGCATCCATCATCACCACTTTAAAAAACTGGGACCACAATGCAGTGGCGGAAAGCAAGGGGGCATTGATCTATAATTTGGCATATTATAATGTACCAGTTGTGATGGAAGGTCGTAAGAACGACAAGCTAACCATGACCGAAGCGGTGAAAGTGTATCAAATTATTTACGATTTTTTACAAACCAATTATGGCCGAACAGACTTAACACTAGGAGATGTTCAAAGACTAGTTAGAGGAAAGGAAGACTGGCCACAGGGCGGCATGCCAGATGTATTAGCTGCTGTGATGTCTGAGCCTTTTGGAAAAGACAAAAGAAAAATGAATAGCGGAGACGCCTATATTAATTTTGTACGATTT
>CALPJR020000021.1 GCA_943323935.2 Bifidobacterium breve | reverse complement strand
GAAAAAGACTGCTTTATTTATTGCATAGACGACGAAGTCGTTGTAAAACATCTAGAACTACTAACTACAAATACTAACCTACTACCATTTTCTATGAAACAAGAATTAAAAAAAGGAGGCTACATCAAGAACGAACAAATGATGTTAAAAATCCAAGAAGAAAGAGTGACAATGAGCATTTATGATTTCGCCTTAAAAGGCAAGCATAATGCTTATAACACAATGGCTGCAAGCATTGCTGCATCCACTTTGGGCATCAGAAAGGAAAAAATTCGCGAAGCCGTAAGCAATTTCCATAGTCTAGAACATAGAATGGAATTTGTTGCCACTGTAAAAGGTGTTGATTTTATCAATGATAGTAAAGCGACCAATGTCAACAGCACTTGGTATGCCTTAGAGAGCATGCAAAAGCCGACCATTTTGATTTTAGGTGGTGTAGACAAAGGCAACGACTATGCATTAGTGGCAGATCTTGTAAAAGATAAAGTAAAAGCCATTGTTTGCATGGGCACAGATAATTCTAAATTAATTGAATACTTTAAGGATAAAGTAGCACAAATAATTGAAGTTGATTCTGCAAAAAAAGCAGTCAATGCTTCCTTTAAATTAGCCGAGAAAGGAGACGTGGTGTTATTAAGTCCTGCTTGCGCAAGTTTTGATTTATTCAAAAATTATGAAGACAGAGGTCATCAATTTAAAGAAAGCGTAAAAGAATTATAATCATGTTCAAAGAAACCACAGATAAGTTATTTTCTCAGATGCCTTCTATTGGAGGGATGAGAGAACATTTAGACCAACGAACTAGAGGGGATAAATATATCTGGGGTTTAGTTATCTTATTATCACTGATCTCTATATTGGTAGTATATAGTGCAACAGGTTCATTGGCATATAAAATGTATCGTGGTAATACTAGTTTCTATTTGTTTAAGCAAATCATATTTACATTAATTGGTTTGTTAGTAGTATTTGGTTTACATAGAGTGAATTACACTGTTTTTTCTCGAGTGGCCACTATTTTATTTATATTATCTGTGCCCTTGCTGATCTATACTTTATTTTTTGGAGCTAAAATTAATGAAGGCAGTAGGTGGATTAAATTACCTATTATTAATTTAACCATTCAAAGTAGTGATGTGGCTAAATTGGCTTTATTTATGTATTTATCTAGGGTACTAAGTAAAAAGCAAGAAGTGATTAAGGATTTTAAGAAAGGATTTTTACCTGTGATCATTCCAGTATTCATTATTTGTGGATTAATCATGCCTGCAAATTTATCCAACGCATTATTGACAGGTGCAACCTCTTTACTTTTATTATTTATTGGTAGAGTGAGTTTTAAACATATTTTATTGACGATTGGCGTAGCGATGATACCAATCGTTGTTATCATTAGTGTTGCAATGGCTACACATAAAGCCAATGAAGGCAATATTGATTCAGGTAAGCCAGTAATTGCTGAGTCATTAAAAAATTGGGGTCGATTTGGAACCTGGGTGAATCGTGTACAGGATTTTATGTATGCAAAAGATAGTGAAGAACCTTATCAGGTACAACAAGCAAAAATTGCAATTGCAAATGGCGGCATATTTGTTGGATTAGGTCCAGGTAATAGTCAACAAAGAAATTTTTTACCACAGGCTTATAATGATTTTATTTATGCAGTGATTATAGAAGAGTATGGATTATTAGGTGGGGCATTTATTATTTTCATTTATTTAGTTTTTTTATTTAGGTGTATCCGGATATTTAGAAAGTGCCCTTATGCGTTTGGTGCATTTTTAGCACTAGGATTGAGTTTTACATTAATCATTCAAGCTGTTGCGAATATGGCGGTGAATGTGGCGATTGTTCCAGTAACAGGGGTGACTTTGCCATTATTGAGTATGGGTGGGAGCTCATTTATTTTTACTTGTTGCTCGATAGGTTTGATATTAAGTGTCGCAAGAAATGTAGAGCAAATGGAAGGTAAGGCACCAGTTGAAACAGAGATTGAAATTCCTAACGAAAATATTGATCCAGTTAATGCCTAATCAAGCACATACTCCTTTACGTATCATCATCGCAGGCGGTGGGACAGGTGGACATATCTTTCCTGCTATTGCTGTAGCTCAAGCTATACAAAGGTTGCAGCCTGATGCTAGTATCTTATTTGTAGGTGCGCAAGGAAAAATGGAAATGGAGAAAGTGCCACAAGCTGGGTACCAAATTGTTGGATTAACCATTGCAGGACTCAATAGACAACATATTTTCAAAAATTTAACGCTACCATTTAAGTTGGTTAAAAGTTTTATTCAAGTAAGAACCATCTTCAATCAATTTAAACCCAATGCCGTTTTTGGTGTGGGAGGCTATTCGAGTTTCCCGGTTTTAAAATATGCGCAAGCAAAGGGGATACCAAGTTTTATTCATGAAGCCAATGCATTTGCGGGAAAAGCCAATCAATGGCTGGGTGAACGTGCAACAAAAATATTTACAGGTACAAAAGGAATGGAACAGTTTTTTCCATTCCAAAAAATTCATATCACAGGTAATCCAGTAAGACAAAATATAGCTAAGGGTATAATTGATAAAGAAGCTGGATTATTACAATTTGGTTTATTACCCAATCATTTTACCTTATTGATAATTGGAGGAAGTTTGGGGGCTGCATCCATCAACCAAGCCATCCAACAAAATTTAGTAGCATTTGAAAAAATGGGCATTCAATTAATTTGGCAGACGGGAAAGCCCAATGCTGCCATGTACCAAGCTGCAGCAAGCCAATTTGGGAATGTATTTGTAGACAGTTTTATCAATGACATGAGTGCAGCTTATGCCGCAGCAGATATGGTGGTGAGTCGTTCAGGCGCCATGGCAGTTGCAGAAATAGCGATGACTGGTAAAGCATGCATTTTTGTACCCTATCCACATGCGGCCGAAGACCATCAAACTTATAACGCAGAGGTATTGGTAAATGAACAAGCTGCCCAAATGATTGCCGATAAAAATGTAATCACTGAATTATTTCCAATGATTGAAAAATTGAAAGCAAATAAAAATGTGTTGAGCGAAATGCAGAAAAAAATAAAATTATTTGCTTGGGAAAATGCAGATCAAGTGATTGCGGCAGAAATTATTCATCAAATAGACTCTAAATAGCGCATTAAATATGAATCCTCTAACTAAATTGAAGCTAACTGATTTAAAACATATTTATTTTATTGGCATTGGCGGTATTGGCATGAGTGCTTTGGCAAGGTATTTTAATACACAGGGCGTGATTGTATCTGGTTATGATAAAACACCAACAGCATTGACGGATAGTTTAATTGAAGAGGGTATCGCAATTCATTTTGAAGATGATTTGAATCAAATAGATAAAGCAGCAACAGTCATTGTGTACACACCAGCCGTACCTGCAGATCATAAAGAGTTAAACTACTATAGAGACAATAATTACTTAGTAGTTAAGAGAAGTGATGTATTGCAATGGGTTACAGAAAATGCTTTTACAATAGGCATCGCTGGCACACATGGTAAAACCACTACAACATCGATGACTGCACATATTTTGAGACATACTGGTTATGGTTGTAATGCATTTTTAGGAGGTATCGCTTCTAATTATGATACCAATTTCTGGAGTCACGAAAAAAATGTAGTCGTTGTAGAAGCAGATGAATACGACAGAAGCTTTTTGAAATTATCTCCCAATATTGCAGTCATCACCGCAGTGGATCCAGACCATTTAGATATTTATGGCACTGCAGAAGAAGTATTAAAAGCTTTTGGACAATATGCAGATAAGATTAAACCTGGAGGCACATTGATTCAAAAATTTGGCACGACGGTAGAAACAAGTGCAACGGATAAAACAATTTCAACTTATGGTTACAATCATACAGAAGCTGGTTATCATACAGCTGCATTAAAAGTGGTGGATGGTTCTTATCTATTTGATGTAGTGCATCCAAATGGGGTACTTAAAAATGTGGTATTGAATATGGGGGGCCTTCATAATGTTGAAAATGCAATCGCTGCAATTGCCATTGCATTGTGTCTTGGTATTGAAGATGAAAAAATTATTGCTGCGGTGGCAGACTTTAAAGGTGTAAAACGTCGCTTTGAATATAAAGTGAAAACCGCGAACAAGGTATTGATAGACGACTATGCACATCATCCAGAGGAATTGAGTGCTTTAATAAGTGGTGTGAAAAGTATCTTCCCAAACCAAAAAATGGTTTTAGTATTTCAGCCACATTTATATAGTAGAACACAGGACCAAGCAGCAGGGTTTTCTGCCACTTTGGATCAAGCAGATGAAGTTATTTTATTACCGATTTATCCAGCAAGAGAATTGCCAATACCTGGTGTGACAAGTGACATGTTATTGTCCGCAATGACGATTGAGAAAAAGCAAGTCATGTCAAAAGAACAACTTATGGCCTGGGCTGCTAAAACCGAAGATAAATTAATTGTGATGGCTGGTGCAGGGGATATTGATGTATGTATCAATCAAATTAAAGACATCCTTACAAAGTAGTACATGAAAAAATGGCAACAAATAGTAATTAACATCTTTTGGAGCATCGCTGCTGCTGCATTGATACTGCTTTTTGTAGTTTCATGGAAGGCTAAAAGTGAAAAACAATTAACAGATATACAAGTTGAATTAGTTGGGGAGAGTGCCCAAGCACTGTTTATGGATGAAATTGCAATTCGATCAATTTTAAATGAACAAGGCCTGCAAGTAGGCATGCCCATTGAAAAAATAAACTTAACGCAGTTAGAAAAATTTATTGAAAAAACAGAATGGGTAAAAAATGCAGAATTTTTTATCAATAATAGATTGGTCATAGAAGTTAAAATAGAACAAAGAATTCCAATTGCTAGGATATTTACTGCTAGCGGGACCTCATTTTATATCGACAATGAGGGGACGAGGTTGCCATTAAAACAATTAACGGTATTGAATCTTCCTGTGTTTACAGGTTTCCCAACGGATCAGTCAAAATTATCAAAGCCGGATAGTGTATTGTTAAAAGATGTTTTATTTTTTGCAAAGACCATTCAAAAAGATAGTTTTTTCATGGCCCAAGTGGCACAAGTGAATATAGAACCGAATGGAACTTTTCAAATGGTGCCAACCCTTGGAGATCATCTAGTTTTATTAGGAACAGTGGATCAGCTAGAAGATAAATTGAACCGCTTATTTACTTTTTATAAAAAAGTATGGCTGGGTTCAGGTGTCAATGCCTATCAGTATATTGATTGTAGGTTCAATCATCAAGTAGTGGCCTTAAAAAAAGGCTTACAACCAATTCAGTTTACAGGAGATTTCAAGTTGCTCATAGGAGACTCTACTTTAATGATGCAAGCTCCAGTGGCCATGATGGATAGCGCTGTTAATGCCTCGCCTGTCTTGTCTGACTCTGCAATGCCATCCCCAAAACCAATGAAAGCTGCTCCGGCTAAATTAGTGAAGACCGAATTGGCAAAATCCAATGTAACAAAGCCGATATCCAAGAAAAAAGTTCAACTAAAAGCGGTCAAGTCCAAGCCTAAATTGAACAATAAACCTAAAAATAATTCGTTAATTATAAAGAACAAGACTGCAAAGGCTTTAATGCCTAAGCAATCGAAGTCTCCAACTAAGAACAACTAACAACTAAAACCTATAAAAATGAGTCAGAACGATTCTCCCATCATTGTGGGTCTTGACATTGGTACAACAAAAATTGCTGCGATTGCCGGAAGAAAGAATGAATTTGGGAAATTAGAAATCCTAGGTTTTGGACGTGCAAATAGCAATGGGGTACAACATGGTCAAGTATTGAATATTGATCAAACCATTAAAGCCATCCAACAAGCTTTACAAAACTGCCATTTAAGTAATCCAGATTTAGAAATCCACGAAGTGTATGTGGGTATTGCTGGTCACCATATTAAGAGTTTACAAACAAGAGGAGACCAAGTAAGACAGGATGCCGAAAATGAGATTCAAGCTTGGGAAATTGAGCAATTGATCAACAACCAAAGAAAAACTTTCATTCCAGCAGGTGATCAAATCATTGATGTGATACCTCAAGAGTTTCATGTTGACAATAACCAAAATATTAAGGATCCAGTTGGGGTAAATGGGGTTAAAGTTGGCGCTAATTTCCACATCATTACTGGGGACAGAAATGCGATTCGCAATATCAATCGTTCGGTTGAGCGTAGTGGATTAATTACAAAAGATTTAGTACTTCAGCCATTGGCATCTGCAAGTGCTGTAATGAGCGATATAGATATGGAAGCGGGCGTTGCAATTTTAGATATCGGTGGAGGTACAAGTGACCTTGCTGTATTCTACGAAGGTATTTTAAAACATACTGCTGTGATTCCATTCGGTGGCGAGAATATCACCAATGATATTAGAATGGGATTGGGCGTTTTAAAAAGTCAAGCTGAGGCGATGAAAGTACAGTTTGGAAGTGCATTATCTGATGAAGCAAAAGCAAATGCATATGTAACCATCCCTGGATTAAAAGGAATGCCTGCAAAAGAAATTAGTGTAAAGAATTTAGCTGCAATTATACAAGCTAGAATGAGTGAAATTCTTGATTTTGTTACTTACCACTTAAAACAAGTTGGAATGGATAGCCGTATGTTGAATGGCGGTGTGATCTTGACTGGCGGTGGTTCTCAATTAAAACACTTGATTCAATTAACTGAATATATTACTGGTTTGAATGCGAGAATTGGATTACCAAATGAGCATTTAGCACCTAATCATATTGACGAATTAAAAAAGCCAATGTATTCTACTTGTATTGGTTTGATTTTAAAAGGGTACAATGATTATGAGCAAAACTATAAAGTATTTACAGAGACTTATAAGAAGGTTGAAGTGCCTAAAGCATTAACTGTAAATACACCTGTTTCAAATCATACAAATACGTATCAAAGAACAAATCCGCAACCAGTGGCAACAACGGTTTCGGAGGAGCAAATTGAAAAAAGAAAAAGTAAGTTCTGGGATCGTTTCAAGAACAACTTAATCGAAATATTTAACGAAGAAGAAGACAAACCTTTAGCATAAAAATTACCCACATATCGTTTATAACTTATAGCACATAATCGATTGAAATCAAGTAATTTAGACCCAATTACGACTAACTAACCTAACTATAAAAACAATTCCGAATGATTCAATTTGACTTACCTAAGCAAAAATCATCCATTATCAAAGTTCTTGGTGTTGGCGGTGGTGGAAGCAATGCCGTTAACTTCATGTTCCAACAAGATATTGAAGGGGTAGATTTTATCATATGTAACACAGATTCTAAGGCGATCGAACAAAGTTTAGTGCCTAATAAAATCCAACTAGGACCACATTTGACCCAAGGTTTGGGTGCTGGTGCGGATCCTTCTGTGGGAAAAATGGCGACCGAAGAATCTTTAGAAGAGATCAAAAGAATTTTAGAAGTGAATACTAAAATGGCATTCATTACAGTTGGGATGGGAGGTGGAACTGGAACAGGTGGTGCGCCAATCATTGCAAAGATCTGTAAGGATTTAGGTATTTTGACTGTAGGTATTGTAACGACTCCATTTGGTTTTGAAGGGCCACGTCGTCAAAAGCAAGCCGAAGAAGGGATCAACGAATTAAAACCATATGTAGATACTTTATTGGTGATTTCAAATGACAAATTACGTGTACAATATGGTAATTTGAAAATGAAGGAAGCATTCACTAAAGCAGATAATGTTTTGGCTACTGCTGCAAAATGTATCACAGACGTGATCAACAGCCGCGGTCATATCATTGTTGACTTTGCCGATGTTTGTACAGTCATGAAAAATGGTGGTGTAGCTATTTTAGGTAAGGCAGAAGTTGCTGGAGAAAACAGAGCAGAAAGAGCCATTGAAGAAGCTTTGAATTCACCATTGTTGAATGACAATGATATCAAAGGCGCAAAATGGATTTTATTGAATATCAATAGTGCCGAAGGAGATTATGAATGTAGTATGGATGAATTAGAAACAATCAATACTATTTTACGTGCTCGTACAGGTGAACACAGCGATGTGATCATGGGTATGGGTTATGATGAAAGCTTAGGAGATAAATTAGGCATTACGTTAATTGCTACTGGATTTGAACATAAAGATCCATTTAAAAAAGAAGCGGTTAAGGAAGTAGAAGCACCAATTGAAGAAAAGATTGTGATGACTTTACAATCAGAGCAAACAGAACAAACCGAACAACCATTACAAGAAGCACTTACTGCTCCAATTGAACCTATAGAATCAGTAGAAGTAAATGAGCCAACTGCAATAGAGACAACAGTTCCAGAAGCTGAACTAATATTAGAAGAAGTTGAAATCACAGAAGATGAATTAGCGCCTACAATGCAAGAGTTTGTGATGCCTGAAATGAGTAATGTATATGTTTCAGCACCAGATTATGATGAAGAAGAAGAAATAGTTGCAGCTTATGAAGAAGAAATGATCTCTCAAGAAATTGTTTTAGAAGACTTTAATGAAACATTTGAAGAAGAAGTTGCAGAAGTATTTGAATTGAATATGGAAGAAGAAGTAAATCCAATTTATAATACAGAGTTTGTATTGAATAAGCCTGTGAATATTTATGCTGAAGCAGAATTAGAAATAGAAGCAGAAACAGAAGAAGAAGTTGAAGCAGTAGTAGAATCAGTAACTGAAGTAGCAACTGAAATAAACGCCGAAGTTGTTGTAACAGCGGATACTGAAAACTTGGAGACCTCATTCAGAAGCGTAGAAATGGAAGTGGAAGAAGAGCCAACCATGCAATTGGTAATGCGTGAAGCATCTTCTTTAACGCCTCAAAACAGACCACAGCATTCAAGCTTTGATATTTCAATGGACAATTCAGAAGAGCAAAGACGTAAAGTGGCTGAGCGTATTCAAAAATTAAGAAATCTATCTTTCAATATTAACAATGGTGCAGATCCTGGTGTAGAATTTGACGCAGTG
>CALPJR020000020.1 GCA_943323935.2 Bifidobacterium breve | reverse complement strand
GACATACAATCTCAATCTGGTTATTTACCCATTAAAATTAAAGGCCCATTAAAGCCTGTAAATATTGAAGTGGACGGATCATTGAGTTCTCAGTTTTTAACTGGATTGTTAATGGCTTATGCTGCAACAAGTCAAACAAATGCAGTGATTGAAGTGCAGGATCTAAAAAGTAAACCCTATATCGATCTGACTTTATCTGTATTAAATGCATTTGGTTGGAAGGTGCAACATCAAGATTATAAACGTTTTGAATTTCTAGCACATCCACCATTAGCTAAGCATATTGACTATACGGTGGAAGGCGATTGGAGCGGGGCCGCTTTTTTATTGGTGGCAGGGGCCATCGCAGGGCCGATTTCTGTGAAAGGATTGCAGTTGGATTCTACACAGGCGGACAAAGCTGTAATGCAAGCATTAAAAGCTACTGGCGCATCCATAGACATTCAAGATCATACAATTCAAATAGGTCCAGCAAAAGACCCTGCAGGAAATTTTATTCTACTCAATGCATTTGAATTTGATGCGACAGATTGTCCAGACTTATTTCCTCCTTTAGTGGCGCTTGCGGCCGTTTGCGATGGTGTAACAGTCCTTCATGGAGTAAGTCGTTTAGCACATAAAGAAAGTGACAGGGGACTTACCTTGCAAACCGAATTTGCTAAATTGGGTATTCAAATTGAATTAGATCAGGATAGGATGTTGGTGCATGGGGGGACAGGCATAAAGGCTGCAGAAGTGTTTTCTCAACATGATCACCGCATAGCCATGGCTTGTGGAGTAGCTGCTTTATGTTCGGATGGTCCAATTACAATCACCGATGCAGAGGCGGTGAATAAGTCCTACACCGATTTCTTTAAACATCTGCAGCATTTAGGGGCTAAAGTTGATTTAGATTAAATTGCTTAACTTGTATACACTATAAAAGTACATTCATGAATAGTTTTGGTACCTTATTTAAAGTTCAAATTTTTGGCGAATCACATGGTGACTGCGTCGGCGTTTTAGTAGATGGATGCCCAGCTGGGTTGCCGCTACAACAGTCCGATTTTGTAGAAGACATGGAGCGCAGAAAAGGAGGCAAACAAAAAGGAACGACGCCAAGACAAGAAGATGATATTCCTTTTTTTAAAACTGGTGTATTTAATGATACCACCACTGGCGCGCCATTGATGTTATTGTTTGAAAATAACAATACAAGAAGTGGTGATTATGAAAAACAAAGAGCGGTTCCAAGACCTGGCCATGCAGATTTTACTGCGCATCAAAAATTTGGCGGGTTTGAAGATTATAGAGGTGGCGGACATTTTAGCGGCAGATTAACAGCAGGTTTGGTGGGCGCAGGTGTGGTCGCAAAAAAAATATTAAAAGGGATTGAGGTAAAAGCAACGATATTAAGTATTGGTGGTGAAACAGATTTAGACAAAGGTTTGCAAAATGCGATTGATCAAAAAGACAGTGTGGGCGGCATTGTTGAATGTGTAGTGAAGGGATTGCCAGTTGGACTAGGAGAACATTTTTTTGATTCTGTGGAATCTTTAATCAGCCATGCTGTTTTTGCGATTCCTGCAATCAGAGGTATTGAATTTGGAACAGGGTTTGCTGCAGCAAATATGTTTGGTGTGGAGCACAATGATGCAATTATAGATGCCTCGGGCAAAACAAAAACAAACCATGCAGGTGGTGTGGTGGGTGGCTATACCAATGGCAATGATCTAGTGTTTCGAATTGCAGTAAAACCTACCTCTTCAACACCAAAGTTGCAAAATACTTGGAATTGGGAAACCAATGAACAGGAAGATTTTTCGGTAAAAGGCAGGCATGATTTATGCATTGCTTTAAGAGTACCCGTAGTACTTGAAGCGGTAACGGCGATTGTCCTAGCAGATCTAATGATGATTGATCAACGTATACCAAGAGTTATTCATCAATAAAATTAAACAGAATGGAAAGCGAATTTATATATCATGTAACATCAGCTAAAGAATGGGAAGAAGCGCAAATAAAAAAAAGTTATTTGCCAAAAGATTATGCTAAAGATGGATTCATACATTGTTCTATTGAAAGACAAATAGAAGGGGTGCTTGAAAGGTTTTATCAAGGGCAAACTGGTTTAGTGAAATTGAAAATTGAAAAGGCCAAAGTGCAGAGGCCAGTTTTATTTGAATTGGCTGAGGATCTAAATGAATTGTTCCCGCATATATACGGCCCATTGAATTTAGACAGCGTGGTAGCAGTCATACCCATTTAAATAAACAGCCATTTAAAACGTAGACCCATGAAAAAAATAATCATTCAGTCAATTGTTTGCGTTTATTTAATAATGATTTGTGGTTCTATTCATGCACAAAAGATTCATTCTAACACACTAACAACAGAGAATTATTTAGATAGTGTCAATATCAAAAAGTACAAAAACAAAATTGATACCAAAAGAATTAAAATCGAAATCAATCATATTCAAGGGATTTCAAGTTTTTACAGTAAAAATTTAAATGGTACAATGACTTCTACAGGGGAGCGTTTTTACAATAATAAGTTTACCGCAGCCTGTAATTTGTATAAGTTAAATACAATCGTAAGGGTCACTAATTTAAGGAATGGGAAGACCGTGCTGGTGAGGATCAATGACCGAATGCACCCCAATATGTTAAAGAAGGGCAGGGTCATAGATTTAAGTCAATCTGCAGCTAAACAGTTGGTTTTCAGTTCAAAAGGACTTGTAAAAGTCATGGTAGACGCTATTGGATATTCCAAAAAGAACCCTAAATTAGACGATTAATTAGGGGTAGAAAAATTTCAATAATTCGCTTTTAAGGCCTAAATTTGTGAGACATTTAACAAACAATTCATATGAAGAAATTATTATTTTCTCTAATCGCTTTGGGTTTTATTTTTAATGCTCATGCTCAAACTAGCAATGGCGGTAAGAAAAAAACATCTTTAGCTATAAGATTCAATGCACTAGATTTTGGTTCTGCAGAGAATGTTCAAAATGGTTCAATAGGATCTACTTTAAATGCAAAAAAATGGGGCCAATATGCATCTACAACTAAATCATTTGGTGTAAACTACACACGTCAATATACAGACCAAGTAGACATCTTTACTAATTTTGATCTTGGAATTACACGTAAACCTCTATATGCACCAAATGCATTAAGAAGATCAAACGAAGATCTTTTAACTTCTGTTGAGACTGGCGTAAACATCAAGATGTTCAAAGGTGATTATAGAGTAAATCCATATGTAACTGCTGGTTTAGGTGTGCGTTCTTTCGCTTTCAGAGACTATAGTGCATATGCGCCAGTTGGTTTAGGATTGCAAATCAAAACTTGTAAAGGCTCGAATTTAAATATCACTACAACTTACTCAACTAAGATGTCTAAGTCTTTTGTGCCTTCTTACAACTATGGCATTAGCTACAGTTTCTTGTTGAACTAATTTAAATAAACATGTTAAAAAAAGTAATTGGGGTATCCCTTATTTTATTTGCTTCATTGTCTTCCAATGCGCAAGATCTAAAAGTAAATAAAAATAAACCAGCTTCGATTGCTTTGAAAGCATCTATACTGAATTTTAAGAAAACCCCTCTAACAGAGGGGTTAACTGTTTCTACACCAGCTTTGGGGCTACAAGTTTTCAAAGGAATTGCACCGCGATTAGATGCTGTCGCAAATCTAGATCTTAGTTCATTAAAGTATCCTTATTACGTTTCTACTAAGCAGCCAAAAGCAAAGAGTAATTCAATTTATGCTGCAGTTGACACACGTGTCCATTTAAAGTTGGCTAATGATGATAAAGCATTCTTGCCATATTTTATTTTAGGTATTGGGTTGGCAAAAGATTCAGCCAATTTTACATCCTATGCACCGATGGGTCTTGGTCTTCAGTTTAAGGCTAAGCAAGGATCATTTCTAAATATTTTTGGAACCTACAATGCCGAGGCTTCTAAGCTGACTAAAATGCATATGAATTATGGTATTAGTTATTCTTTCCCATTAAAGTTGAAGGAGAAAAAAGCCATAGCATTGCCTTCTGCTCCAATTCAAGTAGACCAAGATGATGATGGGGTTTCCAATGAAAATGATGACTGTCCTGAAAGAAGTGGTTTGTTAAAATACAAAGGTTGTCCTGTGCCAGACGAAGATGGTGATGGTATCAATGATGAAAATGATAAATGTCCAAATGCAGAAGGAACAGTGCAATATAGAGGCTGTCCAGTGCCTGATACAGACAAGGATGGCATACCAGATGACAAAGATCCATGTCCAACAGTAGCTGGATTAGCAGCATACAAAGGATGTGCTATCCCCGACACAGATAAAGATGGGGTGAATGACGAACTAGATCAATGTCCTAACATTCCAGGGATTGCTGGCAATAATGGCTGTGAAGACCTTCAACCTAAGCTCAATGATATTGCAGCTGCCTTGAAATTTGAAATTGGGCAAGTCAATATTGCGACCAAGTCATTACAAGGTTTGGATTCATTGGTACAAATCATGACTCAATATCCTGCTACAAAATTATTGATTACTGGCCACACAGATAATACAGGATCAAGAAAAATCAACGATCCATTGTCTTTATCAAGGGCAAAGAAAGTACAAACTTATTTAGTTAAGAAGGGCCTTGCAGTAAGTAGAACTTCCATACTTGGTATGGCAGACACGCAGCCTATTGCAAGTAATGAAACTATTAAGGGAAGAGCTCAAAATAGAAGAGTAGATTTGACTATTCAATACTAATTGCGCTTTCTAACTTTACTCCAAATTGAACAAGTACAGACTGCATGATTGCCTCCGAGAAATCTAGGATGGTTTGTCCTTTTGTAGCACCATAATTTACAATGACTAGTACTTGGTCTTGATAAGTTCCAACTTGATTTTTTGTAACGCCTTTCCATCCGCATGCTTCAATGAGCCATCCTGCAGCAATCTTATAGGTATGGTCATTGATAGGATAGGCCATTAATGTAGGAAATTGAATCATTAGCTGATCATATTGGGTTGTTGTAATTGTAGGATTTTTAAAAAAATGTCCTGCGTTACCCAATTTTTTTGGATCAGGCCATTGATTCAACCTAAGATAGACCACTGCGCCCGCAATAGATTCGACACTTGGACTGCTGATGCTTCTCTGATGCAATACAGCTTTAATGTCTCCGTAATCTGTCCTTAGGGAAGGCTGTTTTGATAATTTAAATTGAACAGCACAAATAATATACCTCTTGTCTTCCTCATTAAAAATACTAGATCTATCACTAAAAAAACAATCTTGCTTTATGAGGGTCACCCATTCATGCTTGATGGTATCAAATACATCTACACTTACAATATGCTCGCCAACTTCAACACCGTATGCGCCAATATTTTTTATAGGTGCAGCACCAACTGTACCAGGAATCAAACTTAGGTTTTCTAAACCACCCCAGGATTTTTGTACACAGTAACTTACAAAATGGGACCAATTTTCTCCAGCACCCACTTTAAGAATAATATCAGAGGATGTTTCTTGTAGCTTTTGGATGCCATTGAGCTCCATCTTAATCACCAATCCATCGAATTGTTTGGTGAATAAAATATTTGTGCCAGCTCCGAGTATCAAGTAAGGTTGATCATTGTCTTTTGCCCATTCAATGGCTTCAATCAAAGCTTCTTTTGTTGTAACGATGGTAAAGAATGCCGCAATTTCTTCACATGCAAAACTATGATACTGTTTTAAGGCTATATTTTTTTGAAGCTTCATTAGTTAGGATCGATGTCTATGATAATCTGAACAGACTTGTACCTTGGGTGAACTGAAATCAATTGAATAAAATGCAATAACTGTTTTTTAGCAATTTGTAACTGCTGTGGCTGTTTGGTTATTTTAACACATAGCTCCCAAATATATTTATTTCTTATTCTATTGATAATGGGTTGAGCTGGTCCCATCACTGTTTTTTGAATGTTTGGGTCCAATGATTTTAAAAAATGATTCGCAGCTTCTTCTGCAATATGATTTTCTTTATGTTTAAATAGAATACTCATTAACCTACTAAAAGGGGGATAAGCAAAGTGTTTTCTATTATTGATCTCGAACTCATAAAATGCATGATAGTCGTGGGTATGCACAAATGCTACAACAGGATGATTTGTTTGACTTAGTTGCATAATCACTTTACCTTGGTCATTTTTTCGACCTGCTCTTCCGCTTACTTGTTCCATCATTTGAAATGCCCTTTCATTGACCCTGTATTGATTGAAATTTAATAAGCTATCCCCGTCCACAATGCCCACTAGGTCTACATGTTCAAAGTCTAGTCCTTTTACCACCATTTGTGTTCCTACTAATACATCTATTTCTCTTCTTTCAAATTGCTGAATTAAATGGTCATGCTCATTCTTCCCTTTAATATTATCCAAGTCCATTCTTGCAATTCGGAGTTGCGGCAAGGCCAATGCTAATTTTTCCTCAATTTGTTCGGTACCAAAACTCTTTTGTTTGAAACTTTGTTTACCACAGGCTTCGCAGGTATGTACTACCGGATAAGCTGCCCCACAATAATGGCAAGACAGCATATTTTTTCCTTTATGTAGTGTTAAGCTGACATCACATTGTTTGCAATGTGGTATCCAGCCACAGGTTTCACAAATCATATAAGGCGCATAACCTCTTTTATTTTGGAATAAAATGACTTGTTTATTTTTTGCAACAGTGCTTTGTATCGCTTCTAATAATTGCGGCGTTAAAATGGCAGACTGTTCGCTTTGTTTTTTAGTATCTACAATTAACATTTGTGGCAAAGCCCCTTCGCTAAATCTTTCTTTCAAGTGGTAGTAGCCAAACTTATGCTGCATTGCATTATAATAAGTTTCAATAGAGGGTGTAGCAGAACCCAATACCACTTTTGCTCCCAACTGATTGGCATAATAAATGGCAGTATCTCTGGCTTGGTATCTTGGAGCAGGGTCTTGTTGTTTATATGATGCATCATGCTCTTCGTCAATAATGATTAAGGATAGATTATGATAGGGGAGGAACAAGGCCGACCTAGCCCCTAATACAATTTTTATTTCGCCAGACTTTACTTTATTCCAAATTTCAACTCTTTCGTTAGGGTTAAATTTAGAATGGTAGATGGCAATTTTACCTCCAAAATATTGTTTAAGACGTCGAATCATTTGTGCTGTCAATGCAATTTCTGGCAGCATATACAATGCCTGTTGATTAGTTTGAATCGCATGTTCAATTAACGCAGCATAAATCTGTGTCTTACCACTTCCGGTAATGCCATGTAGTAAATTGACTGGATGTGTTTTCATTTGTTCCAAAATGGCATCATAGGCAAGCTGCTGTGCGGCAGACAATTTGTGTAAGTTGGTATTACCCAAACTTAGATCAACCGCCAAACGATCTATTTTTCTTTTTTCAACTACAAGAATACCTTTATCAATCAATGCTTTTAATTGTGCATGTGCAGCACCCGATTTTTCAAGTAAAGCTTTTTGTTGCACCTGTCCTTCTGTTTTTTGAAGGTGTAAGAAAGCAAGTAGGAGGGCTAATTGTTTTGGAGCCCTGGTCCAATCATTCATCAATTGTTCTAATGCAGTTTCTGAATGATAATCGGGGTGTAAATGCAATACATTTTCTACCTTAATAGTATACTTGTCATGCATTGTTTCTTCTACCGAACAAATACCTTTTTGTATGAGTTTATTAATGACTGGATAAACCGATTTTTTATCTAATAGCTTTTGTATTTCAACTAAGCTTAATTGTTTTTTTATTTGCAATGCTTCAGAAACAATATATTCTGTATCACTTAGATGAAGACTATCAATCGCTGCATCTTCATTTAATATAAATATACTTTCACTCGAAATTTTTAAATGGCTTGGTACTGCAGCTTGCATGACTTCACCTTCTGTACACATATAATAAGCTGCCATCCATTCCCATAATTGTAATTGCGCTGGATAAACAATGGGTGCATCATCCAAAATGCCCAATATAGGCTTAGGGTTGAAGCCAGCAGGTTTTTCTGTGAGGATTTTTTTAATAATGCCGGCATAACGCTTATTGGAACCCAACATCACTTCTACACGCATACCAATCATCACCCCATCGGCTAATTCGGTGGGGATGGCCCAGGTATAGTTTTTAGGAAGGGCTAATGGTATGATGATTTCGGCGTACATATTGGGCTACAAAAATACATTAAGAAGCTGGATACTTGCGATATCTTCTTAAGCCGTCATCCATCATTTGGTGTACTTGTTGCTTCAAGATTTCAAGGTCATCGAGACTATAATTATCCACATAAACAGTCGGTAAATAGACCACGCGACAGATCCCTGGGCTAAGGGTAAAAATGCTACTAAAATGCATTCTGTCCACGGCATCTACCATAAGTACTGGTTGAATAGGCACTTGCATTTCAATTGCTAATTTAAAAGCACCATTGTAAAAATCCTTTAATGGTTTTTCATCGGTCATGCTAAAAGTGCCTTCGGGAAAAATAAAAATTGAAATTTTATTTTTTAAAGCCTCTTTTAAATTTTGAAGACTTTGTGCTCTTTTTTCGGGGTTGGATCTATCCACCATAATCACGATATGTCTATAGAAAAGTCCGAATAGTGGAATTTTTGAAGATTCAAATTTCCCCAAGGGTTTAATGGGCTGATGTTTCAACTGGACAATTGGGGGAATGTCCATGTAGGAATTATGATTGCCAACAAAGACATGTGCTTTATTAAAATGATGGATCCCCTCGTAAATTTCTTGATGGCGCATCCCTATGAATAGGTACAATGTTTTAGAAAAATAACGACCAATTTTATAGATGCCGATGGTTAAATATTTATAACCCATTGGTAGTATGAAAATCATTGCCAATAGCGATATAATTGTCAAGCATGCAAAAATGCATAAGGCGTAAATGCAATATAAAATTTGGAAAGGGCGAACAATTTTTTTCATCATAGCCACTAATATAATAAAAAAGGCCCGATTGAATTGAAAATCTATACTAGGTCAATGCGCAATGCATGTTCAATTGATGGTGCATGCTCAAAATGATGCTTT
>CALPJR020000019.1 GCA_943323935.2 Bifidobacterium breve | reverse complement strand
TTTAAAAGCACACTCAATCAACCAGAAGATGAATTACCAGCCATCTTGCAAATTAATCCAGGTGCAGGTGGCACCGAAAGTCAGGATTGGGCAGAAATGCTTTTAAGGATGTACACCATGTATGGTGAGAAGCAAGGCTGGACAGTTACTTCCATAGATTACCAAGAGGGAGATGGCGCTGGTATAAAGTCTGCCACAATTCAGTTTGATGGCCCTTTTGCTTTTGGCTTTTTAAAAGCAGAATCAGGTGTGCATCGTTTAGTTAGAATTTCACCATTTGATAGCAATGCAAGACGTCATACGAGCTTCGCATCTGTATACGTCTATCCTTTAATAGACGACACTATTGAAATTGTGGTCAACCCTGCCGATATTGAATGGGAGTTTTACCGCAGTGGTGGAAAGGGTGGACAGAACGTGAATAAAGTGGAAACCGCTGTGCGATTAAAACACATATCTGGTATCATTGTGGAATGTCAACAATCAAGAACTCAGGGTGAAAATAGAGAGATTGCAATGAAGATGCTAAAGAGTAGATTGTATGAGGAGGCAATGCGTAAAAAACAAGAAGCCTTGAATGCATCGAATGCGAATAAGAAGAAAATAGAATGGGGTAGTCAAATTCGTTCTTATGTATTTCATCCATATAAAATGATCAAAGATCATCGAACTGATTTTGAAGTTGGGAATGTGGGACCAGTAATGGATGGTGAGATAGATGGTTTTATAAAAGCCTACCTTATGTATGAAAAAACAGATGCCACTTAGTTTTTAATTGGCTTAGGAGACAAAATATCAAACTTTGTTTTTGGTTGTAAGTCATTCCACCATTTGAAATTTCTCAATTTTAATTCAGATTTTGGTATATCAAATAGGGGGGTCATTTTCCCATTCAATTGATTGATGTAAATAATTTTTACTGGTTCATCATTCTCAAATTGAATAGTGATGATTTGCGCATTCGATTGATTTACACCTATAAATTTTTCATCATTGTCTGTAGCAAAATAAATATTTTCTGCGCTGCCCTTGGTTTGCATTTGTTGAATTTTTCCGTCAATAAAATCTACTACAATCGTATTGCCCTTTAATTGATTAAAATAATCGGTACTGTCTACTGGACTTATGGCCATCGCATTGTTTATAATCCTTAATTGCTCGGCTTTCTTATTATTCAAATGCATATAAATGGTGTCGCCATTAATTTGATTTTGATTGACCCAAAGTATGGGATTATTGTGCAGTCGAATGGTGGAGTCTGCCAATCCATAAAATAAACTATCTGCCACAGCTTGCATCGAATCGGAATAAATTTTCACATGATGGAAAGCTTCAAAATATTTATTCAAACTTGAATCTTGTATAACGCCTTCATTAGCTCGCGCTCTTGGCATTTTTCTTTTTAAATCACTCAATCTGCCGCTATACAAAGTATCTGCACTAATATACATGGTATCCTTTGGTTGCTTGATCAATAGGATAGGTAATTCTGTAGCCAATAAAATATCTTTATTACGATTGGTCTTTATATTATTAGCCAATAAATCAAAACTTAAACTATCCTTAGACTTATACACTGCATTGCCTCTAAATTCACCTAAACCAAGTGAGTCATCAATAGCCATCTCGTCTGCAATAAAAAAATAACTACTATCGTCTATAGAAGAGCGTTCATATAAATACCCTTTTTTGGTGCCTATATTGTAATTGCCATTTTTAGTCTTAATTATTCTTGAACCACTTATGATTTTAGAGGGACTAATAAAATTAGCTAATTGAGAATAGGTATTGTATTCTAATGTATCTGTGAAAATGCTATTGTCAGGATCAATCAAGGAGACTTTATTTCTAAATAGTACATCTCTGGTGATACCATAATAAACACCTTCTGTACTCTTTAGAACGGTCTTGTTACGAACTAATTTGCCTCCCTTTTTATACACTCCAATTTTAATGGAAACATCATAGTCCAAAGAGTCAGTGGTCAATGTGCCTCGACCATCCGTCAATTTTACATGATTTCTTAACTTGGCTTTTTTTGTGTTGCCATCATACTTTAAATAGTCTGCATAAGTGTGTACCGAATCAGCATCATTGATATGCACTTTGCCAAAACCTTCTAAACTATTTTTTGTAGCGTTCAAAATAATACTGTCTCCATAGAGTAAAGTATTTGCTTGGCGTACTTTAACATGTCCAACAAGGATTAAAAAATCCTGGCTGTCCTGCTTTTTGATATTGTAAGATTCTGCAGAAAGGAATTCGATTAATTTGCCATTATTCTTGATTGTAGTAGTTGTGTCCTGACTATTGGCTTGCGAAGACACAATTATGCCAAAGCACAATAGGATATAAGGCACAAATTTATTCATGATCCACTGTATCCGATAATGGTTTAGTCAAAGGGGTTCTTTTATCCTTTTTGCCGAATACTGAAACACTGATATAGCGTTTAGGGTGCACTTTAATGTCATCCACTAAAGTATTGACACTTTTGATGGTACTTTGAAGCTGATTGTACATGGCTGGATCACTCAACAATTTTGATGCTGTTCCGTTGCCATTGTTTAATTTATTGATGGTTGTATTTAATGAAACCAATGTTGTTTGTATCGTCTTTATGGTCTCATACAAGTCAGCATCTTTGATAGATTTTGTGGTGCTGTCCAAATTGGTCAATATATTGGAAATTTTTTGGTTGTTCTGATTCAAATTAGCAGTAAATGCATTTAAATTATCTGCTGTTTTTGCAATAGAACCATTTTGTTGATTGACCATCCCTTCAATGGATGCTAGTGATTTATTTAAATTAATTGTTGTGGCTGAAAGATTTTCAAGAATCACTTTAAAATTTTGTCTATTCTCGTCATTTAAAGTTTTGTTGACATTATTCAAAACGAGTTCTAAAGAACTAATGGTATTTTTAACCTGTTCTCCAATTGGAGACAATTCATTCATTAAGTCACCTAATAAACTGGTAGCAGGTGCAGATTGAATAGTATCACCACTTAAAATCAAGGTTTTGCTATTGCCTTGAATGATATTGATCGCATTTGTTCCTAAAGGATTTTCTTGTATTGTTGCAATTGAATTCTTAGGAATTTTATACAATTGATTCAACTTGATACAAACCACTAGTTCTGATAAATTGTTGTTCATGTTTTCGATTTCAAAAACAGTTCCAACTTGAAATCCATTCACAAATACAGGATTAGAAACAATCAAACCTTTAGTATCTGAATATTTAGCATAAATAAATGTCCCTGATTTAAAGAAGGTCTTTCCTTTTAGAAAATTGAATCCTAATATAATAATGGTGACTGCAATAACAGTTAAAGCACCTACTTTAGTTTCATTAGATACACGCATGGTATTCGATTGCTTGAGTTCGGTACAAAATTAGCTAAAAAATACCCTAATTCCCGTTTGCTTTCTGTTGATTCTCTAAAGAATTCTTATAGCGTTGTAATGCCTTTGTGATGGCTTCGCAAAGTTCATTTTGACCTAATTCACTATTTAAGTACTCCTCCTCTTCGGGATTGGATATGAATCCTGTCTCTATCAACACTGCAGGCATGGCAACCGCTTGCAATACCCATATACCTGTAGGCCTTTGTTTGGCTTCTCTACTTACTCTTCCCGAAGCCTTAAATTCTTCTTCGATGGTCAAAGCTAAACTTGCAGCTCTTTGAAAATATTGTTGCGCCAAGATACTTGCCATCATTTTTTTAGTTGGATCAATTTCTGATTCGTATTCTTTAATTTGTTTCAAAGACACCGAGTCTAATTGCTCTACAACCTCATCCACCATTTCTCCTGCAACTTCTTTTCTTAGATCTGATTTACCAATATTGTAGATATAGGTTTCTGTTCCTATCGCTGTACTTGGGGTATAGGTTGTCTTATAAATAGGTACATCTCTGGTCACTTTTCTTTTTTTGCCTTTTTTCTTGACTGTATATGTTTTTTTAGTGTAACCAACCACTTCTCTAACCGCTTTCCCTCTTGCAGAATTAGTATGGATACAAACAAATAAGTCGCCCTTTGCTGCATTGGCGATTTTAGCTTTTTCTACCACAGAGTGGTAGATATCCGTTGTCCTGGTCATCACCACTTCTACATCTGGCATCGCTTGCTTGATAAAATCTTCCAATTTTAAAGCAATCGCCAAAGAAACAGCGGCTTCTGTGGAATATTTACCTTTTGAACCAATATCTGTACCTCCATGACCAGGGTCAATGACAATACGTTTTAATGATTTTGTAGGGGTTTGGGCCTGAAGACTTAGTCCAAGGCTACTAAAAAGGGCAATTAGACTAAAACTAAATGCTAAAATCATTCTATTTTGCTTCATAATCAGTTCCTTAACATTGTTTTACTTTATTTTTGCTTGAGTGAACCTAGCAGGATATAAAAATAACGCAAAAAAGCCCCTTTCTATTGTTAAAATGCTGATTTTAACGATATTAATTTCTGCTATTCATTCTGATATATCTGCTCAAACAGATACTTTGACCAAGAAAAAGATCCAACTTTCTAAAGATAGTGTAGATGCAGTGATCAGTTACAATGCTTCTGATTCTGGTGTTATGCTGTTAAAAGAAAAGATTTTCTATTTATATGGTAATGCTAAAACGACCTATAAAACAGCGCAGTTAGAGGCGGGAAAGATCATATTTGACCAGGAAACGCAGAATATCACGGCTTACGGTGCTAAGGATACTACTGGAAATTTAAAAAGTAAACCTAGGTTTAAAGAGGGAGACTTAAATTCCATCAATGACTCCATTTTCTATAATCTACAATCGGGAAGGGGATTAACTAAAAATAGCAATTTTCAACAGGGTGAAATTTTTGTTCAAGCAGAAGCCATGAAAAAAGTCAATCCTACGGATGCTTTTGCTTGGAAAGCAAGATTCACTACCTGTAACTTAGATGAACCCCATTTTGCATTTAGAACCAATAAGCTCAAAATTGTCACCAATAAAATTGGGGTCTCAGGACCTGCTTTTCCAGAATTCGAGGGGGTGCCCATGCCCATTGGGATTCCTTTTGGTATTTTTCCATTAAATAAATCAGGTGGCCAGTCAGGTTTCATGGCGCCAGCTTTTACTTCTAGTGAAGACTTTGGACTTGGATTTGAGGGGATAGGCTATTATAAAGTCATCAACCAGCACATGGATGCCACAGTTAGAGCCAATATTTATTCCTATGGTGGTTGGAATATCAATATGAATAGCAAATATATCCAACGTTATAAATACCTAGGTAATTTTAATTTAAGTCTTCAAAAAACCAGGGCACTAAATAGAAATAATACCATTGCTGATGAATTTACTGGAGGCAACACTTACATGTTAAACTGGTCTCATTCAATGGATCCTAAAGCAAAACCAGGTACTAGTTTTACAGCCAATGTAAATTTTGGTAGTACAAAGTACAATCGAAACTTATTGAACAATGCTACACAAAATTTTCAGAACCAGATTAGTTCATCCGTTTCTTATAGTAAGTCATGGAATAATAAATACAATTTATCTGTTAACTTAACGCATAACCAAAACAATAACCTTGGATTGGTAAATATGAGTTTACCAAATATCAACTTCAATGCAATAACAGTCTATCCTTTTCAGTCGAAAGACCAGGTTGGAGCTGGAAAATGGTATGAGAAAATAGGTATTGGATATAATGGTAGCATGCAAAATCAGTTGTCTTTTTATGATTCATCATTTAGTATCCGAAGGATTTTAGATACCATGCAATGGGGTGCAAATCATAGTATCCCAATTACTTTGTCACTTCCTTCACTTGGGCCAATTACAATAGCACCAAGTATATCATTAGAAGAGAAATGGTTTGGTCAACAGAATATCAAATCTTGGAATAGTCAATTACAAAAAGTTGATACAACAATTAATAGAGGTTTTTATAGAGCCACTCAAATGAGTTTTGGTTTAGGTACTGCTACAAGAATTTTTGGGACCTATAAATTTAAACGTGGAAATGTGAAAGCAATTCGTCACGAAATTAGACCATCGGTTTCCATTAACTATAAACCTGATATGGCTAAGTCCTATCATTATAGTACCCAAGTTGATCCTAGTGGTAGAACCTATCGTTTTTCAAAATATGACGGCAATGGATTGGGTGGTGCGTTTAGTGAAGGCCAATTTGGTGGATTGGGTTTTGGTGTTGACAACTTTTTAGAAATGAAAGTAAAAGACAAGCAAGACACGAGTGCAGATGCATTTAAAAAATTTAAGTTAATTGAAGGTTTTGGGTTTAACTCTAATTATAATTTTTTAGCAGACAGCTTTGCATTAGGTAACTTTAGTTTTTATGCAAGAACAACCCTATTTGAAAAATTAAATATCACTACATCCTTTAGTTTAGATCCATACGAAACTGATTTGCAAGGATTTAGAGTTAATAAATTATCTATTGACCCAACTCGTTTAAAATTTGGAAGCATTACCAATGGTGGTGTCGCTTTTTCTACCTCCTTTGCAAGCAAATCAAAAGATAAGAATAAGGATGCTAAAAGGACAATACCAATAGATCCTTTTATGACGCCAGATGAACAACAAAGACAGTTAATGTATGTGAGGTCTAATCCTGCTGAATTTACAGATTTTAATACGCCATGGACTTTAAACCTGTCTTACTCTTTTCAGTTTTCTAAAACAATGCAACCCGATTATTCAGGTTTCAGATTACAAACTTTTTCTACTATAAATTTAACGGGTGACTTTAGTGTTTCGCCAAAATGGAAAGTAGGGGGTAGTAGTTTTGTAGACTTGACAAAAGTTTCTATTCAACAATTGAGTTTGTTTATCACAAGAGAAATGCATTGTTGGCAACTAGCCATAAATGTCATGCCTATTGGTATTTATAGGTCATTCAATATTACTGTGAATCCAAAATCGGGTATCTTAAGAGACCTAAAAATTAATCGCAGTAGGACATTCTCTAATTCAACCTATTAAGCTGGGTTGTGCATCTTGTAGTGTGCGGACATGGTATCAAAAGCCAACTGTTTCAATGATTGTACAGTATGACCTTCGCAAGAGATTGGTGCCAAAATATCCATCTGAATTTTTCCTGGTTTAAAACACATGATCGGATAGGCGGGTAAAATCTTCTTTGTATTTAATAACACTACAGGTATAATTGGCTTCTGTGTGTCGACTGCTAATTTAAATGCACCATCATAAAATGATTTTAATGGTTCAGAGGTTTTATTTCGAGTGCCTTCGGGATAAATGAGCATATCCAATCCACTGTCTAAAACACGCTTCATGTCTTCAAAACTTGTTCTTCTACTTTGATCATTTTTTCTATCTACAATCACAGATCCAAATTGATAAATCCAACCAAAAATGGGGACGTAGATAAAACTTTTTTTAGCAATGGTTTTATTGGCCCTTGGTAAAAAGGGCGTACTCACTGGTACATCAATTAAGCTATTATGATTGCAAATAACAATTGCTGAAGACAGATCATTAAAATGTTGTTTCCCTCTAACACTAAAACGACATCCCACTAAAGTTAAAAAAAGGATCATCCATATTCTTGATATGCTTCTGTGCCATTTAGTCTTGTTCGGTTCGGGTAAAAAGAAGCAGGCTAGGTAAAACCATATAAAAAGAAACATGGTTGATACAAAAACGATCAATGCCCAAAAAGCCAATATTCTTCCCGTGTATAAATTAAATTTATTTGTCATTTTAAATAGACCAATCAATTGGGTCTTTCTTTACTTGATTTAAATATTGGTTGGTTGCACTAAAATGTTTACATCCAAAAAAACCATTGTATGCACTTAATGGAGAAGGATGTGCTGCTTTTAAAATTTTATGTTTTGTTCCGTCAATTAAAATTTGTTTTTGACTAGCATAATTACCCCACAAAATAAAGACTAAGTCTGACTTTTCTTTTGATAATAATTGAATTAAGTCATCTGTGAACTGTGTCCATCCAATTTTACTATGGCTTCCTGGTTCATCTGCTCTAACGCTTAGTGCACTGTTGAGTAATAAAACACCTTGTGTTGCCCAATGCGTTAAATCACCAGAAGATGGAATGGGCATGCCAATATCCTTATTCAATTCCTTATAGATATTCATCAAGGAAGGTGGAATTTTACATTCAGGTGGCACCGAAAAACTAAGCCCCATGGCTTGTCCAGGTTGATGGTAGGGATCTTGTCCAAGGATCACCACTTTCACTTGATCATATGGGGTCTTGTTAAAGGCGTTAAAGATGAGACTACCTTTTGGATAAATAGTTCGATTAAGTGCTTTCTCTGTTTTGAGGTGTGCTGTGATTTGTTTAAAATAGGGGCGCTCAAAAAGTGGCGCCAATGGTTTTTTCCAACTGTCTTCTATTTTAACCTCCATAATCACTAAATTACATCTTTTAGTGATAAAATAGTTGGTTCAATATGAAAAAAGGGATCCTTAGCATTGTATTATTTATTTTTTCATTCAATCTTTATGCTGCTTCAGTAGTAAGTGATTCTACTCTGAATAGGAGAATTGCTATTTTAAAATTAATTGCTGATTTACAAATCAACAATCCTTCTGATGTATTCAATGGATCTTTTTCTTCCAACAGGAAATATTATTTTAGTTCAAAATTGAAACAAGAGGACAATGTTTTTTTTACCTCGCTTGTTTTATTCAATATTGGACAATTTTCTTTGAAAATGCATCCAGTAGAATTGGCAATGATAGAAAAAGCAAAAGCAAATGCAGTTTTTTATCTAGATCGTTTTAAAAATCAAAACAATCAGTTGACCTATAATTTTTGGCCAAGAAATCCGCCTCAAATTTTTCCGAATGGCGGATGGTTGAATTTATTCAATAAAAAAGCAGCTTTAGCAGATGATATTGATGATGGCGCCATTACTTTATTGGCTTTAGGTGCGAATGATTCGCTAGCAAAAGCAATGCAATTAAAATTTGGAGCATATAGAGTTGGGTTAATCAAACCCAATAAAAGTTTTTACAAGGATTTTAAAAATAGGCCAGTCTATAGTACTTGGCTTGGAACTAAAATGCCTAAGGATGTAGACTTGTCTGTACTCACCAATGTTTTATTGATGCATACGATGGCAAAAATTCCTTTGAATGCAACTGATTCTGCGAGCTTAGATTTAATTGTGGATTTAGTGAAAGCCAATAAACACATCACAGATCCTACATATGTTTCTCAACACTATGCAAATAGTGCAACAATTTTATATCATGTTGCTAGATTGGCTTAC
>CALPJR020000018.1 GCA_943323935.2 Bifidobacterium breve | reverse complement strand
GCCTACATCTTTTAAGAATTCTTTACCTGTAACTTGAGAATTCGCACTTGTACCAATTTGAATATTAAAAAAGTTTTTTGTAGGAATGTCTTTGGTATTTACTTGGATCAAACCTCCAGCCCACTCACCTGGCAATTCTGGAACGAATGCTTTATTGATGATGATATTATCAATGATTTGAGAAGGGAATAAATCGAATGAGAAAGTTTTACGATCTGCTTCTGTACTAGTCAATAAGATACCATTCAACATGGCTTGGTTATAACGATCTGCTAAACCTCTTACAATAATATATTTACCTTCTTGGATAGAGGCACCTGGAGTTCTTTTTAAAATTTCGGCAGTGTTTCTATCTGGACTTCTTCTGATCGATTCTGCAGAGATGACAGAAGCCACTGTATTGGTATTTCTTTGAAATGCAATCAAGGCGTTATCAGTAGCACCTTTATTCGTAGATCTAGTAGCAGAAACTACCACATCGGTTAAATTTTTTCCTGTTTCTTCTAATAATACATCTAATACAATTTCTTCGTTTGCAGTTGTAGCACCAGTTACGTCGATAGATTTTGCTTTGTACCCTACATAAGATAAATCTAATGTGTAAGCTTTATTGATATCTATATTAAAACTGAATCTTCCTTCGATATCTGTTTTTGAAACTTGGCTTTTATCGGATTTTAAAGTTAGTGTAACGCCAACTAAAACATCATTTTTTACGTTTGTAACCTTACCTGTCAATTTTGCTTTTTGAGCTTGAACCGAAATAGCTGCAACAAAACAAATTATAAATAGTAGTATCCTTTTCACGATATGATTTTATTTGTATGGCAAATATCAAATAGTCATGTTACCGAATTGTTAAGCCAATATGAACTTAATATTAACTAATAGGGACAGGCATAAAAAAAAGGAGCATTAAAAACGCTCCTTTTGTATTAAAATCTATATTCTCTTGTTAATCAAGATGATACACATTATGTAAATCTTTTGGACAGGTGAAGTTCACCCCTAAATCGTTTATCAATCCATCATGTATATCATAGACCCATCCATGTAAGTGCAATGGCTGGCTTCTCTTCCATGCATTTTGAACAATAGAGGTCTTTCCTAGATCATGCACCTGCTCCTGCACATTCACTTCTACGAACCTTCTTGCCCTTAATGTTTCGTCTTCAATTGCGTCCAATTCATCATGATGATAACGATAAACGTCTTTAATATGACGAAGCCAATTGTCTATTAAACCAAATTGTTGGTTCTTCATCGCTGCCATCACACCGCCGCAACCATAATGACCGCAAACAATGATGTGTTTTACCTTAAGTACTTCTACAGCATAGGATAATACACTCAACATGTTCATGTCGCTATGTACCACCATATTGGCAATATTACGGTGCACAAACATTTCACCAGGTTCAGTTCCTGTAATGGACTCTGCAGGCACCCTGCTGTCGGAACAACCTATCCATAAATACTCAGGCATTTGCCCTTTTGATAGATTTTCAAAAAAATTAGGGTCTAATTGCAATTGATCTGCGACCCATGTTTTGTTATTTTCAATTAATCTTTGGTATGATTTTTCCATGTCTAATTTTTTTATTTTTTATTTAATACGATTTGTTATGTGTGATCCATATCAATTTTGAGATCCCCCTTAAATTATGTTTAATGCCCCGAAACCGATACCCTGGGTGGTACTTGCACTAAATTTACTTGAATATTTTTCAATTTTGCTGCAATTTCAAAGTTATAAATAATTTCAAGTACGTCTATATCAATATAATGAGATTTGCTAGCATCTATTGTGACAATGGTATCGTTTGGAATATCAGATAATTTTTTAGCGATACTTCCTTTATTGATAAACGTCACATGTTCAGATAGTGTAATATTGATGGCGCCACCTTCGGACTTTTTATCCTGATGCATTTCATAATCACGACGGAAATTAGTTCTTAAGATATAAAAAATCGCCACCAGCATACCTAATGCAATCCCTTTTAGCAAATCACTAAATTGAATAGCAACCACTGTTACAATAAATGGAATAAAATGCTCCCAGCCTAGTTTATACATTTCTTTGAATAAAGATACTTTAGCCAATTTATAGCCTACTACTAATAATACTGCTGCTAAACAAGCCAATGGTATTTGGTTTAGTATAGATGCAAATGCAACTACACTAATTAATAAAAGTAAGCCGTGAAAAATAGCAGATAGTTTTGTTTTTGCACCAGCATTCACATTGGCAGAAGTCCTAACAATCACAGCTGTCATAGGTAAGCCTCCAATCATTCCAGAAATTAAATTACCCAATCCTTGTGCTTTTAATTCTCTATTAGTTGGTGTGACGCGCTTATATGGATCTAATTTATCCGCAGCTTCGGTACTTAATAATGATTCCAAACTTGCAATAATCGCAATAGTAATAGCAACCACATAAACCTGATAGTTTCCAAGTGCACTAAAATTAGGAAGTGTAAATTGTCCAATAAATTCTGTACTGTTTTTAGCCACAGGTAGCTTTACCAGTGCGTCTGCAGATAAAGCCCATGCTGGCATATTCGCATTAAAGAATAGATTCAAAGCAACGCCAACAAGTACTGCAATCAAAGCGCCAGGTACATATTTAAAAAAGACGTACTTTTTTAGCATTGGCATTTCCCAAAATAAAATAATTCCAATTGAGATACTTGCGATGATGATGGATCCAATGTTATAACTTATTGCGGCAGTTTTATTATATCCAATTGCAATGGGTAATTGTTTTAAGATTAATATAATGCCAATTGCAGCGAGCATCCCTTTAATGACACTCGAAGGAAAATAATAACCTATCACACCAGCTTTTAAATAGCCTAAAACAATTTGTAAAACACCTGCAATTGCAACTGCAACTAAAAATTGATCATAGGATCCTAAAGTGGTGATACCGTTTAAAACAATCACTGTTAGGCCTGCAGCAGGACCACTTACACTCAATGCGGATCCGCTTGCAAATGCAACAATAATGCCTCCAACAATGCCAGCAATAATACCAGAAAATAAAGGCGCACCAGATGCTAGTGCAATGCCTAAACATAAAGGCAAAGCGACTAAAAAAACGACTAAGCCTGCCGGTAAATCTTCCTTCAAATATTTGAAACTTAAACCTTGATTTGGTTGATGTAAACTCATTTTTATTTATATATTTTAGAACGCCTATCATACAAATGACTAGTCATATAACTGAGCAGTAATCTATAATGAATAATGAAAATTATGACTTAAAATCAATTGACGTATTGCCAATGATAGAAACCTCTAAGTCAAAGTTTTTAAATTACTTCAATAACAGTATTGGGAGGAGGGATAAGAATTGGATTATTCCTATCAATAACTGCACCTAAATGCGTCATGATAGGATAGTTGGCACTTAAAAGCATAGATGCCATTTGGCTTTCAAAATACATCGAATGGTTGGATTCCATGTTTTTAACCTTAAACTGGATCTCCTCTACTTCCTCTTCTTCTAGCGCCAAAATACTGGCTGTAGTAGCTTGAGCTTTGGATTGAACTAAATTAGACCAAAAGCGGATTCCATCCACAGGGAAAACCTGGGTTGCTACCACTAAAGTCAATAAAATTCCAATGATCCTTTTTTTCATGAACTACGAATATAAAAGCTAAACCGTTATAAATGCCATATTGTTGATGAATTTACAAAAATTTGACATTAGTTCTTATAAACCATATAGACATAAAAAGGTACACCCATCATGAGCATAATGAATCCCCAATAGACAATCTCCTGCCCTGAACCAATAAGCATCCACATAGAAAAAGAGAATCCCATCATGCTAATCACTATTGCTGTAATCGTTTTGGTCTTTGTATAGGTTGCTGCTTGTTTTGCTCGAACAATTAAATAAGATACAGTCGTCAATAAATAAGGTAATAAAGTAAAAAATGTTGAGAGGAGTATGAGCAATTTAAATTGACCAGCTAGGTTTTTTGAATTGTTCATAAACATCAATAAAGTGATGATAATGCTGGATACAATCACGCCATTGACAGGAACCCCTTTACGATTTTGTTTCGCAAAAAATGTAGGAAATAATTTATCCTTTGCCATCGCATAGGGCATCTGCCCTTGTACTAGTACAAATCCATTCAATGCGCCAAATGCAGCAATAGCAGCCCCTGCGCTCACCCAGTACTTAGCGCCATGACCATAAATTTTTTCTGCAGCATCGGCAAATGGTGTAATGGAAACTTGTAATTGACTTGCTGGAATCATCCCCATGATGGCTGCCGTGCTAAAAATATAAACCGCTGCTGCAATCCATACGCCGCGCATCGTTGCTTTGGAAATATTTTGTCCTGGATCGTCGATACTACTGGATGGTATGGTCGCGCATTCAATCCCTAAAAATGCAAAAAAAGTTAAAGTAGTCGTTGCAGTAATCGCCTGCCAGCTGCTCGTGCCACTCATGTTAAATGGCAGTAAATTTTGAGGATCTAAAAATAAAAGCCCTCCAATCGCGACTAAAATAAGCGGTACTATTTTAAGGATAGTGGTCATGAGTATGACTCTTCCAGAAGCATATACACCCATGGTATTTACCCAAGTAAGGAACCAAAGGAAACCCAGTCCTGTTGCTAAAGCGATACTTGAATTTTGAGCGAGTATTGGAAAAAAGGTACTCAATGCACTTACCAAAGAAACTGCAATGGCAGCGTTCGTTGTCCAAACAGAAATTAAATAGCCCCATCCCACTAAAAAACCTGCAAAATCACCAAGCCCAGCTTTTGTAAACGCGTAAGGGCCGCCGTCCGAAGCCGGAATTAATTTGCTGAGGTTGGCAAATACTTTTGCAATGACAATTGCACCCAATGCAGAAAATAGCCACCCAATCAAACTGATACTTCCAAAACTAGCCAAGGCCGAAGGCATCAAAAAAACACCTGCACCAATCATGTTCCCAACGACTAGTGAAGTGCTTGTCCATATACCAATTTTTTTATGTTCCATTTGCATGATTCAAGATAAGCAAATATTGTTTAAATTCAATCTATGAAAATCACTAAAGCAACAATCGAAGCAGCAGCAATTCGCATCGCCCCTTATATCCACAACACACCCATCATGACATGTAAAAGTATCAATGAGCTGTATGGATTAGACCTGTATTTTAAATGTGAGAATTTCCAAAAAATTGGCGCATTCAAAATAAGAGGTGGCATGAATGCAAGTTTGCAATTAACGAAGGAGCAATTAGAAAAAGGAGTTGCTACACATTCTTCTGGTAACCACGCACAAGCATTGGCTTTTGCAGCAAAAATGTTAGGCATCAAAGCCTATATCGTGATGCCAGAATCATCCCCACAAGTAAAAGTAAATGCAGTAAGAGGATATGGTGCCGAAGTGACTATTTGTGCATCTAATCAAGCAGCTAGAGAGTCCACTTTAGAAGCTATTGTAGAGCGCACAGGTGCCACCTTTATTCATCCATATGATAATGACGAAGTGATTACAGGGCAAGCTACTTGTGTAAAAGAAATCATTGATGCAATTCCAGCTATTGAAATAGTTGTTACGCCAGTTGGAGGAGGAGGATTATTGTCTGGCACTTGTTTAGGCGCACATTATTTTAAACCAGGATTAAAAGTATATGCAGGAGAGCCAGAAGGCGCTGCAGATGCGGTGTTGAGTATTCAATCTGGAAAAGTAGAAAAAGCCCCCTTTGTAAATACGATTGCAGATGGCTTAATGACCACCTTAAGTGAGCGCACCCTTGAAATTATAAAAGCACATGTTGCTGATATTATTTTAGTTTCAGAAGATGAAATAAAAGCCGCTTTAAGATTGGTGTATGAAAGAATGAAAATAATTATAGAGCCAAGTTGCGCTGTACCACTCGCTGCGGTGTTAAAAAATGCAGACTTGTTTAAAGGAAAAAAAGTGGGCATTATTTTGACAGGGGGTAATGTAGATTTAAGTAAGTTTAAAGATTGGTTTTAAATTATAATTGAAGCGCTTTAAAAAAATATTCCTCGCTCACTTCTTGCACTTCACCTGGTGCAATGGTTTCAACAGTTAATTCCTCTATAGACCATCTTACTAAGCGTATACATCGATGATGCATTGCTGCTACCATTTTTCGTACTTGATGAAATTTACCCTCTGTTAATTCAATGCGTAACCAATCTGATTGTTGATTTTCGTGCAACTGCAGTCCGTTATTCCATAAGTATTGTGGAGGATCAATTAAATCTACATTACAAGGAGTTGTGGTATAAGTTGTACTATTAGAAGCAGATATTTTTACGCCACTGCGTAATTGTTTTAAAGTGTCTTGATGGACTTTATTTTTTACCTGCACTAAATAAGTTCTCACATGTGGACGGGTTCCTTGAAACAATAATTTGGTCACTTTTTTATTGGTCGTTAATAATAACAAGCCTTCTGACATTTGATCGAGTCTTCCTATAGCATGTGTGCCCTCTGGAAAATCAAAATTGATATTTGAAAGTAACTGAACCTGATGCGTACTTACAAACTGAGATACCATATTCATTGGCTTGTTCAATAAAAAGTAACGATGCGCATTCATAGCGGCAAATTACTTAATATTGTGTATGGAACAACCTCATAAAGATCCTTTGCACGGAAAAACACTTGCTTTTATTGTGGAAGCCTTAGTGCAACATTTTGGATGGGAGGATTTAGGACAACACATCCCAATTAATTGTTTCAATATTGATCCAAGCATTCAATCCAGCTTAAAATTTTTACGCAAAACACCCTGGGCTCGAAAAAAAGTAGAGGAATTATATATTAGAATGGTTAGCTAAAATAAAAATAAATGTTAAAAGGCTTTAACCGACTAAACCATTGAATCCATGGCTTGTCATAGTTGGGTAATCTTCCTTCCAAACAAATTAAATTTAGCTAATGCGTTTACAATCATTCATTACTGTAGCTCTTTTTGCTGGTATTTTTTGTATTACAGGTTGTTCAAAAAATGATGCAATGATGCTCATTTCGGCAATGAAAGCAACCCCTACTTCTAATACATCTGCAATAACCGTCGATCCGTATGCAGCAATTAAATTAGCTTTTGGTACGAATATCGATCCAGCTAATTTAGAAAATTATGCCAATCAAGATAAGCCTGCTTATATCTTAAAAAATAATTTAGGTAACAATCCCATCACGGATAAAAATGCTACTTTAGGTAGGGTATTATTTTATGATAAAAATTTAAGTATTAACAATACCATCTCCTGTTCAAGTTGTCATAAACAAAATTTTGCCTTTGGTGACACTGCTGTTGTAAGTGCTGGCGTAGAGGGTGGATTAACCATTCGTCACTCCATGCGTTTAATCAATACAAGATTTGCCAATGAAGCAAAATTTTTCTGGAACGAAAGAGCAGCGAATTTAAATATTCAAACAACGATGCCCATTGTGGACCATCTTGAAATGGGTTTTAGCGGCCAAAATGGAAGAGGTAATTTTGTAACACTTACCAGTAAGCTAAGTACAATTAATTACTATAAAGAATTATTTAAATTCACATTTGGTGATACTGTAGTAACAGAAAATAGAATTCAAAATGCCTTAACTTCATTTGTAAGTAGCATTCAGTCTTTTGATTCAAAATATGATATTGGAAGAGCACAGGTGAATAATGACAACCAACCATTCCCAAACTTTACTCCAGCAGAAAATCAAGGCAAAACCCTTTTTATGACTGCTCCCGTATTTAATGCAGCAGGTCTTAGAACAACAGGCGGCTTAGGATGCAACGCTTGCCATAATGCACCTGAGTTTGATATTGATCCAAATACATTAAACAATGGAATCATTGGCATTGCTAACAGTGCCAATGGATTCGATATTACCAATACTAGAGCGCCAAGCTTAAGGGATCTTACCAATGCAGCAGGTGCCATCAATACCCCAATGATGCATACAGGCGTTTTAAGAAGTCTGCGTGCAGTAATCAACCATTATAATACCATTAATTTGAATCCAAGAAATACCAACTTAGACCAAAGATTGAGACCGGGTGGTAATGGGCAAAACTTAAATGTAACAGAAGCTGAAATTGCTGCAGTTGTTGCTTTTATGCAAACCCTTGGCGGCAATAATGTGTATGTGAATAAAAAATGGAGTAATCCATTCTTAAATTAAAAAAAATAAAACAATCTATTAAAGCAATACTTCGATCAAAGATTTTTTGGACCATTTTTTTGAAATAGTGATCCAATCAGAAGTATGACTTTTTATATTGCTTAAAATATCCCAGGCTTCTAGCATCAATGGTTTTTTAAGCTCTGGATCTTTTTTATCTTTATTGGCTTCTATTGTACCAATGATATCGCCATTTAATAAATAAACTTTTTGGTCGATGATCTTGCCAATCACTTTATTGTCATTCCCAAAAAAGCAATCTCCAATGACTAAGCCAATTACTTTTTCTCTTTTTTTATTCAGAATCATCATATTCTGAATATACGCGACTGTTTCGCTCTCTTGGTTCAAGATCTTGTACATGTTTAGCTGTTTTTGGTTTGATTGATTAATTGAGCTACAATTTCTTTTGTGGAATGGGTTAATTCTAATTTGACCGGAGAAGCGTATTTCATCCAATCGGTAAATATAGCGTTAAAGTCTTGGTCTATCTTTAATAATACTTTTACACCCAGTTCTGATAGCGCTGCAGCATTGGATAATTGCTCATAATGCTTTGCAATTGGTATACTTAACACTTTCTTGTTCATATACATGGCTTCTGCAGGTGTCTCAAATCCGCCGCCAGTAATGACTGCATGTGATCTAATCATGCTTTTTGTAAAACCACTATTACTGATAGGGAAGTATATGATATTTTTATAATTTCTTATGGTTTTCACTTCGGCACTAAATACTTCGAAATGATAATTTGATGCTGCTAAAAAGAATGGCTCCAAATAAGCAATAGAATAATGAGGCAAGTACACTGATATATGCCCATCATCTGTTGGTATTGCTTCAATGATTTCTTGTTTAATGATTGGATTAAATACTGCATCGTCGTAGGCTTTAAAATGCAAGCCTAGATAATGTGTACTTTTCACAAAATGCTTTAAGACAAATTCGCCAATGAAATTATTTTTTTTCGCTCTAGGTGTTTTATTGCTTTGAAAACTTGCTTGATGTCCAAACTGCACACTCTTTTTATTTCTAAATAAGCAAGCCAATGAAGTTACAAAATCAAAATCATTGATCACCAAGTCGTAATTTTTGACAGGCAATTTGTAGGCATCTAAGAAAATACTAAGTGAAAAAGATTTAATGATTTTAAGATAGTCTAAACCTCCCGTGGCTTTATAAAAAAGACTAATCCCCTTGCTTCTTCCAACAACTGGTAAATCGGTTTTAAGATCTGAATTTGAGCCACTAATAAAAAAGTCAACATTGCCATATGGCCTTAAAAAAGGATAGAGTTGAATGGCTCTGCTAATATGACCATTCCCAGTACCTTGAACTGCGTATAGTATATTCATTAGATAGAAACTTGAAATGCAACTTCGTTTGTTAAAACAGTTAATTCCTCTTGCAAGTGAACAACCTTAATTCGTTTTCTAGAATCAATATCTTCAAATTGTTTTGGATCGT
>CALPJR020000017.1 GCA_943323935.2 Bifidobacterium breve | reverse complement strand
TTGATCATGTCGATATCAAAAGCCATAGGTATCAATTTTAGGTGTTAAAACTGATGCAAAGGTAAGCGAAAATGACCCTCGGCGCAATCAAAAAATGCACTTTATGTCCACTTTTTTAGCTAGATTTGGATATAGCTTAAAACAATTGAAAATGCAAAAATTGAGAGATTTTCTAGAATTACATGCTTTTGGCGTTTGTTCGGCGATGGGAGAGCGTTTAGGTATCGCTAGCTCTAAAATAAGAACCTGGTTTATTTATATCTCCTTTTTAACCTTTGGATCCCCAGTGATCATTTACATGGTACTGGCTTTTTGGAGAAGTATGAAGCATTATATCCTTTTAGGGAAGCGCAACCCATTAAAATACTAGAAAGTGCTTCCTCTTTACCATTGTGGTTGCATATCACAATAATTTAAAACACTTAGTTTTAAATTATTGCGCTTCTTAATCTTACTAATTTCTCTAACAAGGGTTCCAATAATTCCAATTTCAACATATTCGCGCCATCACTTTTTGCATTGGCTGGATTAGGATGTGTTTCTATAAACAATCCGTCCGCGCCAGTTGCAATGGCTGCTTTCGCAATCGTTTCAATTAAACTTGGATTGCCTCCTGTAATGCCAGAAGTTTGGTTTGGCTGTTGCAAAGAATGCGTGCAATCCATAATGACTGGCACATTATTTTCGGCCATGGCAGGGATATTTCTATAATCTACTACAAGGTCTTGGTAGCCAAATGTATTGCCTCTTTCGGTTAACATCACTTTTTCGTTGCCTGCTAATTTAATTTTATCTACTGCAAATTTCATAGAAGCGCCACTTAAAAATTGGCCTTTTTTGACGTTCACAATTTTACCAGTTTGAGCAGCTGCCACTAATAGATCGGTTTGACGACATAGAAATGCTGGGATCTGTAAGATATCAATGAACTGGGCTGCAATGGCAGCTTCTTCGTGTGCATGAATATCCGATGTAGTGGGCAGATTATATGTTGCACCAACTTTTTTGATCAATTCCATTCCAGTATCATCCCCAATGCCAGTAAATGAATTCGCGCTGGTACGATTTGCTTTTCTGTAGCTTGCTTTAAAAACATAAGGGATGCCTAAGTTTTTACAGATAGTAGATACTTTTTCACCAATCTCCATCACCAATGCCTCATCTTCTACCACACATGGTCCTGCAATAAGGAAAAATTGATTGGGATCGTAAGATTGTGCTTTAAATAAATCTTGTAAATAGTTAGGTATCATAAATGCGGTTTTGCAAAATCAAAGTTAAAGAAAATGAATGAAGAATGAGATAGTTAAAAGCGTAAACCTAAGCTAACACCTAAGCCTCTAATTCCTGCCCAAGGCCCTTTCATGTCTGCGGTAGCGCCGTTTTGGGTTACTTTAGATTTTAATTCAAAAGGACTAACCTTGGTATCATCCAATGTTTTTTGAAGTGCGTCAACTGCTTGTGATGGTAATTTTGCATCTTGAGGAGCAACGAAACTTAAATTACCAGTCGAATTACCATAGTGTCCACCAATGAACCAAATATCAATGACCAATTTTGTAAGTAATTGTTTTTGTAGTCCAATATAAGCACCATAACTAGTGGACTTGATAGTTCCATTGAGTCCTGCTGTTTTTGTAATTGGGTTATTGCCAATAACGGCACCTACCGCTGCATCTGGTGTATAAGTATATTCCACAGGCACAGATAAATCAAAATTGGCAAACCTTGCATAAGGCGCTATGTAAAATCCAGACATTTTTTGCAATCCTAAATAGAATCTACTTTCAAAAGTCAAAGCGTTATTTCCCATTTGGAATAAATCAAAATTAATGGCTGTATTGTCTATGTATTTTTTTACGATGGACTGTAATGGTAGGCTCCCTTTTGGCATATAGCGATAACTGGCCGAAACTGACATAAAATGATTCAAACTTCTTTCAAAAGAAAAGTGGTAATTTTTTAAAGCAAAGCTGGTTAAACTACCCTTGATGATATTGTTTCCGCCTATTAGTTTTTGCGAATTTACTTGTAGCGTAAACAATAAAGCTAGGATAAAGAGTAATTTTTTCATTTTTTAAATTCTATTTAATTATTCAAAGACATCTTTTCAATTGAATCAATTTGCAAATTTATTTTGTGTACTTCCAGTTCAATTGCAATGACAATCCAGCCTGCTGAAATGCATCCGATCGCATAGGCGCCATTTTCACTGTTAAATTATTGCTTACATCAAATTCCTTTAAGTGACCAGATACAGAAGCGTCCACCACATTGATACCCCATGCTAGTATAAACCACATAATGGAGTAGTCTCTATTTTTTCTAAAAATATTTCGATAACTCTGAAGTGATCCTGCACTTAAATTTTTTAAAGTTGGATCAATCTTGCTGACGTTTGAATTGTCTCCATTCGCTTCTTGAATTCTTGCTTCATAAGCAAATTTTGTTTTTGCATATAAATCGGTATTATACACATAGGTTGCAACAGGCACAGAAAGAACACCATATACTAAAGGAATTTTCCAATATTGTTTATTATATGCTTGACCTAATCCAGGTAGGATAGCAGATCTTTTGGTTGCTTTTTTTGGGGAATGTTGAAGCTGATTGATAGTGCTATCTTGCGCCCACAAGGTTTGTTGTAGACACAACAAAAACAATATGGTAAAGAAGCTTTTCATCTAACTAATTGTTACTTGCATTGCTTCAAGGATCTTATTCAAAGCATTCAAATCATTATAGCTAATGGTAATTTTACCTGATCCGTTTTTTTGATGCTGTAATTGAACTTGGGCATCAAAATGGTCTTTTAATTTATTTTCCAATCTTTGGTAAACAGGTGAGAGTTGATTTGTATGACTTGCGCTGGATGTATTTTTTGATCCAGGAGCTGGAGTCAAATTTTTTATCAAAGCTTCTGTTTGGCGAACAGTTAATCCTTTTTCAATAATTTCTTTTAATAGGAACAGTTGCTTATCTACTTCTTTCCCAATTAATAATTTGGCCAAACTCACACTCAAGCTTCCGTTTCTAAGTGCAGCCTGAATAGCAGGCGGTAATTCTAATAAACGGATATAGTTGGACACAGTAGAACGGTCTTTACCCATACGTTCTGCCACTTGTTCTTGGGTATAGTGTAGTTCGTCCATCATTCTTTGGTAACTCAAAGCCACTTCGATCTCATTAAGGTCGACTCTTTGTAAGTTCTCTAGTAATGCTAGTTCTAATAATTCTTTATCGTTACCCAATCTAATATAAGCAGGTACATCTGTTAAACCAGCAATTTTAGCAGCACGGAATCTTCTTTCTCCTGCAATCAATTGGAATTTACCATTGGTTAATTGCGCAACTGTAATAGGTTGGATCAAGTCATGCATTTTCAAAGACTGAGCCAATTCTTGTAAAGCTTTTTCGTCAAAATCTTTTCTTGGATTCTTAGGATTGACAATAATATTTGTCAATGCAATCCTATTGATAGCAATCGCTTTCTCAATAGCAGCAGGTTGAACCTTGCCTGCAGGATTTTTAAAATCCGCATCCATATTCTGCAATAAAGAGCGTAGCCCTTTACCAATTAAATCCTTGTTGGGTGTGCTTTTACTCATAGTACTAATCTATTATTCGCTCGGCATTACTCATTTTAGTCATGCCATTTTTCTGTAAAATTTCTTTTGCTAAATTTAAATAGTTCACAGTACCCTTACTATCTGCATCATATAAAATAACTGGCTTGCCAACACTTGGCGCTTCGCTCAATCTTGTATTACGATGTATAATTGTTGAGAAGACCATTTCATCAAAATGCTTTCGCACTTCACTCACCACTTGGTTACTTAATCTAAGTCGACCATCATACATGGTCATCAAAATACCTTCTATCTGTAAATCTGGATTTAACCTGCTTTGAACTATTTTAATGGTGTTCAATAATTTTCCTAAGCCCTCCAATGCAAAAAATTCACATTGCACAGGAACAATTACACTATTGGATGCGACTAGTGCATTCACTGTAATTAATCCTAAAGACGGTAAACAGTCGATGATGATAAAATCATATTGATCGTCTATAGCGGCTATTAAATTTTTTAAAACGTTTTCTCTATTTGGAAAATTAACCAATTCGATTTCTGCACCTACTAAATCGATATGAGAAGGTATAAGATCTAGATGCGGAATTTCGGTTTTCAAAACAACATCTGACAATGGGGTGCCATTGATCATCGCATCGTAAAGACTGGTTGTGATATTATGAAGGTCAAATCCAACCCCAGTGGTGCTATTTGCTTGAGGATCAGCATCAATCAACAAAGTCCTGTATTCTAAAACAGCTAAACTTGCAGCAATATTGATTGCCGAAGTGGTTTTACCCACCCCTCCTTTTTGATTTGCTATACCAATAATTCTTGCCATATAAAAAGCCTCCTTAATTTGCTCCAAAAATACGGCATAAATAGCAACAATTAGGCTTAATTTTACGCCTTAATCCGAACTATGAAGAACCCCGTTTTTGTATTCGTCCTCATTACTTTCTTGATTTTGATCGATTTTTACATCTTCCATGTATTAAAAAGCATGCTGAATGGAGCAAGTGTCGGCATAAAAACAGCGGTTACTTATGGCTATTGGTTTTTATGTATAGCTAGTTTGGGCGCTTTTCTGCTATTCCCTTTTATAGTGAATCCCTATTTTAGACAATACATTTTTTCGATTGGGATTGGGTGGGTGATTGCCCAAATTACCTTGGTCTTATTTTTTCTGGTGGATGATGTAAGGAGGGGCGCTTTTTGGACCATCGGTCAGCTGGCTTCTACCGCTGGGGCAAAATTTATGAATACAGAACAGGGGATACCTAGATCCGCATTTTTAAACTGGCTTGGAGTAGGTATATCCTCTTCCTTATTTTTATCATTGTTGTATGGCTTTGGCAATAAATACAAATACCAATTGTTGCATAAAAAAGTATCTATAAAAAACCTTCCTGCTGCATTCAAGGGCTTTAAAATTATTCATATAAGTGATATCCATAGTGGTAGTTTAAAAGAAAGCAAGGCGGTCCAAAAAGGAATTGATTTAATTCAAAAACAAGGTGCAGACTTAATTCTTTTTACAGGGGATTTAGTGAATGATAAAGCAACTGAAATGCAGGATTGGACATCCATCTTTGGCCAATTGTCTGCACCAAAAGGGGTGTTTAGTACTTTAGGCAACCACGATTATGGAGATTATGTCCAATGGCCATCCAAAGAAGCTAAAGTCGCAAATTTAGAGGCATTGAAAGCGGTCCATGCTTCTATGGGATGGAAATTATTAATGAACGAACATGTCACTATTGAACATGGTGGTGCACAAATAAAATTAGTGGGCATCGAAAACTGGGGTGCAAAAGCAAGGTTTCCAAAATACGGGCAATTGAATAAAGCTTTAGAGGGCGTGGATTCAAAAGAGGTGATTGTATTAATGAGTCATGATCCAAGTCATTGGGAGGCACAAGTGATTCCTGAATTTCCTCAAGTCGATCTGATGTTATCTGGTCATACACATGGTATGCAGTTTGGTTTAGAAAATCCTTATTTCAAATGGAGTCCTGTACAATGGGTGTATAAACAATGGGCTGGATTATACCAACAAGGGGATCAAAAATTATACGTGAATAGAGGCTTTGGATTTCTAGGTTATCCAGGCAGGGTAGGGATTATGCCAGAAATCACTTTATTAGAATTAGTGTAGCTTTGTCATAAATATTAAAATGTGTAACATTTTTTATTTCTATGCGTTATAATATTTTATCCTACAACAATTCACTCGTTTATGAAAAAATTACTCTTATTTGCCATTTTGCATGTTTGTTTTTATGCAGGGGCCCAAGAAAAATTAGGCATTGGCATTAAAGTGGGTCAAAATTTTTCTAGTGTTAATTCAGTAGCTGTAGATAGGCACTCAGCATCTTATCATGGAGGAGTTGCTTTTCAGATTGGACTTACAAGCAAAATAAGTTTAGTGCCAGAAGTTTTACTTTCTCAAACCAAATTAGCTACGAATCCATCTATTGTAGATGTGCTAGGTGATAATAAATTTAAGCCCGAGACCTATCATTTGAACTATCTAATGGTACCCTTATTGGTTCAAGTAAAACCATTCTCAGGATTGCTTTTGCAAGCAGGGCCTCAATATGGCATACTAATTGATCAAAAGAAGGATGGGATTGAAAATGCACAATTAGCTTTTAAACAAGGAGAGTTCTCCTTTGTGGGGGGTGCAAAAGTTGACCTAGGTGGCTTTTTTGTTTATGGCAGATATGTGATTGGCTTACAAGATATCAATGAATTGCAAGATCAAGCAAAGTGGAAAACAACACAATGGCAACTTGGTATAGGGATGAACCTATTTGGCTTTTAATGCTTGCTTGAATTCAATAATGAATTGATTGAATTGCTTTTGATTCATATTTTGCTGTTCAATAAAACTATTGTCATTTAAGTCACCTACAATGGCATCCATTTCGGCTTGATTTTCGTACACCATTTTCCTAAATGGGTTGGTGTAATCTTTTTCTCTGGAGCTTTTTATCTTCTGTGTCACTTCTTCTTTAATGGCTTGATAACGGTCTAATAATTCATTCAATTTTTTATTGCTAAGTCTACTAATGGACACCCCTTCTATTAATTCTAGGCAATAAAGCGCATGCAAATTCTTTTTGGAAAGGTACTTGTCTGTTTGTGTTTGATAAAATTGGTGCACTTCTTGCCAACTATTTAATTTATCTGATTTTATTTGCTGTAGCATGGTTTGAACAGATTTAGTTGGGATCAGCTGTCCGCCAATATTACTCCATTCAATGGCTGCACTATTTGTTTTGATGGCTTTAATCTTAGCAGATAAATTTTTCATCCCATTTTGTGTCAGTTTTATTATCAACTGGTCCATGCCATACATGAAAATCATTTTTTCAAAAATTGTAAATGCATCATGGCATTTAATCAATCTAGTTTTGCGCTTGCTATTTTCAAATCCATCTACAAAAACATCCAATTGGTCAATTTCTTTTTTAGTTTTTGTCTTTAGTAGGTTATAGCCCAGTTGCACTAATTGATCTTCGGCAATAGTTGTTGACTTCTTCTCTTTTAATAATTGGGCTTTTGCGACTGCTAATGCAATGACGTCTCTGCCTTTCATTAATTCATTGACGCTATCAGGCGCCAAATAGTCGTACTCAAAATATTGGTCTATATTTTTTCTACTATCTCTGTTCTGGTATTTCCAAGCATTTCTTGCTAGTGCGTAAAAATTATACAAAAACCAATAACCTGGCATCACCACTAATTCATCTTTGACATAGTCATTACTGATCAATGAAAAAGGAATTGGAATATTCAACTCGTAATTATAGTCTCCTTTATTTAAAATAGTAAAGCTTGGGAATATAGAATTATGTTTAATACTCACACATAACCCAGGCCAAAAGCCTCTTCCCATAATCACTTCACCATCCGCCCCACGGCTATTGTGGTTGGATCCCAATGTGGCACCAGCTGCAATATTACTTTGCCCCATCACAAGTGCTGCACAAAGAAAGGAATTGTTATGGTGCTGCTCGTGTGCAGGATAAATTAATGAATTCAATACTTCACAGCAAGATATGGTGGCGTTCGGCCCTAAAAAGGAGTTAATTAATCTTGCACCATATTTTAATTGAGAATAGTCGGACATGATAAAACGAACTGCTTTAATACCATAGAATACTCTACAACCATATCCAATTATACCATTCACCAATTCAGATCCTTCGCCAATCTGTGTCCTGGCAATTTCATTGGAATTGATGGTGATATTTTTTATTTTATTCGCGCCTTTTAAATAAGCGTCTGTGCCAATCCAAGTATCTTTAATGATTCTACAATTCTTTATTACAGTTCTGTCTCCAATTTTTCCATAATAGCCTCGCTTATTGTCAAATTGCTTTTCGGTTAATTCGATGAACTTATCTTGCAATACTTTATCATGCCTGTTTCTTGTCCATAAGTAAGCATCTGCAGTGGTCATCCCATTGAAAGGAAGGACTTTTCTGCCTGTATTTTCATTACATAGCTCTAACCAGATTCTTACAGACTCTGTTTCGCCTTTTTTAAGAATACCATTTCCAAATTTTGCATGGTTGGTTGTCACCAATTCATTGACATTATTGATGATCACTTCGTCTCCAATAATATAATGCGATAAATAATTCACACTATGAATGGCTACATTATTGCCAAAATCGCAACTGATAATAGTAGAATTATATAAGCCTACAGGCACCGTTAAATCACTAAAGCAAAGACAGGTTGTTTCTAAATTACCAATACGCACCAATCCAAAAAAAGAACAATTTTTAACGAGTTCGGGATTAAAGGCATTGGATACCAATAATTTTGACCAGTCGTCACTTGAATTTCCATTACGTACCAAAATTTCAATCTCTAATGCAGTAAGGGCACGATGTTTTATGCCGCTTCTATTTTGTTGATTGCGTAAATAGTATTCGTCCTTACCCTTTGGTAGATCCTTTATGAAACCATAACCTAATTGTTGAATCGCTACTTTCTTAATTTCATTCATCGTATTTGCAATTTATTTGAACATGGTAGGATGCATTTCATCCCAACCAGTTGCTTTTTGATATTGATGTGCAATACTTAAAATAGTGCCTTCGTCAAATAATTTTCCTACAAAACTAATGCCAGTAGGTAGTTGCCATTTTCCATCTAATCCTGTTGGAACACAAACCACAGGATGGCCCGTTAAATTGGTAATGGCTGATTGATTTCCACCGCCCCTTGATGGACAAATAATGGCATCATATTGTGAAATCACTTCATTGGCTTTTTGCATGAGTATTGTTCTATGTCTTTGTGCATTGATATACTCTACAGCTGGCACAAACCTAGAGGTTCTAAATGAATTTGGCCAATCATTTTTTGTTTGTCTTGTCAATGCATCATCTAATCCTGAACGCGTCATATCGTCAAATTGTGCACCAGCTTCAGCGCCAATCACAATGTCCATGATATTAAACTGGTACACACCACTATCTGGAAAATTGATGGGGATTAATTCAATACCCATTTTTCTAAATTGCTTCAACACTTCAAATTCGGAACGATTGGTGTCTTTTATTTTATCAAAATAGTTTTTTGCGTAAGCTATTTTGTAAGTTTTAAGATTTGTTTTTGGTGCATAATTGAATGGCATATCAACAGCAGATCCATCTTTGCCGTCTGTGCCATGTAAATAGTTAAATACAATGGCTGCGTCATTGGCAGAACGTGTAATAGGTCCCACTTTATCTAAACTATAACTCAACGCCATTGCGCCTGAACGGCTAATGCTTCCAAAAGTTGGTCTAAGACCTGTTGCGCCACAAGTGGTTGCAGGAGAGACAATGCTTCCCCAAGTTTCTGTACCTATTGCAAATGGAACAAGGCCTGCAACTGTTGCAGAAGTTGAACCAGCAGATGATCCTGAAGAACCATAATTTAAATTCCAAGGATTTTTTGTTCTACCTCCATACCAGTAGTCACCCATCGCGAGTGCACCTAAAGTAAATTTAGCCACCAATACAGCACCGGCTGCTTTCATTTTTTCATATACAAAAGCATCTTCTTGGATGACTTGATTTTGGTAAGGCGCAGCGCCCCAAGTGGTCTTGGTATTTTTTACAGCAAATAAATCTTTTAAGCCATAAGGGATACCATGTAATTGACCTCGGTATTTACCTGCAGCAATTTCGGCATCTGCTTGTTTTGCTTGTGCAAAAGCAAGATCTTCCTGAAGGCTAATCACACATTGTAATGTGTCACCGTATTTTTTGATTCTATCAATAAAGAATTGCGTCAATGCAACCGAACTGATTTTTTTATTTTTAATTAAAAAAGCCAGTTGTTCGATTGAATAAAAAGCAAGCTCATTTTTATTTTCTGGTAATTTAACAACAGTAGGTGCATCCCAAATAATTGGTTTTTGAACTTTGTTCAATTTCATATTTGGGAGAATGGCCGTATGCCATAGACTGAGTGGCGTGCTATTG
>CALPJR020000016.1 GCA_943323935.2 Bifidobacterium breve | reverse complement strand
CGCAACTATGCCATTGCATGCGCAATTGCAATTAGGACCTATTGGCACATGGCGTGCGCATTTTTCCAATGAGTCTATCCAACAAGTCATCAAAGGGGATCAGCTATATGTTGTAGCAGCAAACCAAATTATTCAAATTGATGCAAAAAAAGAAACCACCTACCTCAATACAACAACCGGTTTGCATGCCATAGGAATACATAAAATTGCATGGCACCCTATCGAAAATCAATTGGTCATTGCTTATAAAAATAGTCGGATTGATATTGTACAAGGGGATCAAGTCACCCTGATTGACGACATTCAAATGTCTAATTTATACGCCGACAAAACCATCAACGACCTGATTGTATTCAACAATAAGGCATACCTATCCTGTAATTTTGGAATCGTTGTCATAGACTTATTAAAAAAAGAAATTAAAGCCACCTACTTCCCAAATAACAATCGTCAAACTGTAAAAGTCCTACAAACCATCGTTTATCAAAATAAATTATTTGCATTAACAGAGAATGGGATCTGGTCCAATACAGTTGACCAAAATAATATTTGGATGCAAGAAGATACCATGGGCGTTACTGGGATAAAAAATATGTTTGTATTTAAAAACCAACTCTATTTTAACAACCAACAAAAAATTTATCCTTACAAAACTAATATAGCGAGTTTTCAAATCACATCAGGTACAATTGAGACAATCACTGTAGATGAAGACCGAGTTTTAGCAGGCCTAACCTATCAGAACAATGGTGCATTGATTCAGTTAAATAGTAATCTACCTAACACGGTACTTGTAGATTCTACGGTTTTGGTTCAACCAGTAGGATTACTTAAGGATGGTAATACCATTTGGGTAGCTGACGCGCGAAAAGGGCTTTATGAAAAAAATGATCAATCAAAATGGTTTGCACTAGGCGGTCCATTAAGTGAAGCATATGGGAGTAACGCTTTCTCAGACAACCAACTACTCATGAGCTATGGTGGAAATAAAATTGGACTCTCCAGCTTGAACGAAAAAGGTTGGTCTAATTTTTCACAACTTGAAAATATAAAAATCAATTTTGTCGAAGCCGTTTCCATAGATCCTAAGGATCAAAGTTGGTGGATCGGCATGGGCAACCATTTAATTCATTATGATCGCAACAAAAAAACAATAGAACAACCGATTCCGAATCCACCCATTGGTACCATCAAATCGATACAACAAAAAACTGATGGTACGATTGCGCTATTGAAAGAAGGATTTGGCGTTGTATTAAAAGAAGGTAACCAATGGAATAATTACCCAATTCAAAAAGGTTTTAGTGCCACGAATTTGAAAAAAATTGTTCTTGGCAACAATGATTTGAGCTGGGTCATTGGGCCAAAACAACAAGGTGTTTTATTGTTTCAAAAACAAAATAACCAAGCCATTTGGAGACAATTGAATACTGGTAAAGGATCGGGTAATTTACCAAGTATGGAAGTCACGGCTATTACAGAGGATAAGGATGGGAGCATTTGGGTTGGCACAGATAATGGGATTGCGATTTTTCAATGTACTAATATCAACGAAGCTTGTGACGCTTATTTACCAATTGTAGAGAGCAATGGATTCAATGGCTATCTTTTTCAAAAGGAAACCATTCATGCTATAATTATAGATGGTGCCAATAGAAAATGGATTGGTACCAATAACGGCGCTTGGTTAATTAGTAAGGATGGCACTGAAGTGCTGCAACATTTTACCACGGAAAATAGCCCTCTCCCAAATAATGCTGTTTTGTCTATTGGCATTGAGCCCATCGAAGGTGATGTATTCTTCTTTACAAAAAATGAAATCATCAGCTATAAAGGAAATGCCACGGAGCCCTCAGCAACACAAACCGCGGTAAAAATTTATCCTAATCCTATTGCACCAAATTACAATGGGCCTATTTTGATTAAAAATTTAGTGAACAATGCCTTAGTAAAAATTACAGATATCAATGGGCAACTCATGATGCAAACTAGGGCGCTTGGAGGTCAAGCAACATGGAATGGCAGAGACCAGTATCAGCACAAAGTTGCTTCTGGCATTTATTTAATCTTTGTTCGAGATGATATGGGCAACGAAAAAGCAGTAGGTAAAATAATGATCGCTGCTGGTTATTAGTTAGCCGTTAATTCAAATTGTTTAAACATTTTAAACTTCCAAGAATCACGCTCACCTTGTACTACACGATACATCAACTGTCTAATCTTATTGGTTGGTTCTTTGATGGTGGTATCTGCAGGATAAACAGGGAACTTTCTAAATAAAACGCCTTCTACTAGCTTGTATTCATCCTTCCCTCTATAGCCTTTACTTAATTCCATGTCATTGTAAATATCAGGGAATAAAATGGGTGCAATCCTTTCGTTGTCTTGAGAGCAAATTGGAAAAATACTTTTTTTACCTGCCGCATCTTCAATAAAAATGATCAGGTCAGGAAATCCATCATTGTTTAAATCATCAATTTCCGCGCCAAATACCCTAGCCTTCAATTCGATGGATGCCTCTCTTGATTCAGATTTAAATCCTATTGGCCTTATATTTAATACATTCTTTTCTGGTGACCTATTTAAACAAGAAATTCTATAACCAGCTTTACCAATTTTCATGGTGCTGTCATATTTAGTCCAAACTTGACCAGTCAATTGTCCGTAAAAAATGATGAAACAGAAAAATAAAATAGTACGCATAGTTTACAATTAATTTATAATAGCCGTAATGCTAATTTCAACATTCACATTTCTTGGCAATGTTTTTACAGCCACCGTTTCACGCGCAGGAAAATCAGCATTGAAATAACTGCCATATACTTGGTTCACTGCAGCAAATAAATCCATACTACTTAAAAATATACTTGTCTTAACAATATGCTCAAAACTGATATTCGCCTCGTCTAAAATGGCTTTGATATTTTCCATCACCTGTGTTGTTTCGGCCTCGATAGACGACAAAACCAACTCGCCAGTAGCCGGATCAAATGCGATTTGACCACTCGCAAATAAAAAACCATTGGCAATCACAGCTTGACTATACGGACCAATAGGTGCAGGTACTTTATTGCTTTGGATGATTTGTTTAGACATATATTTTATTTAGAATTGCAATTTCTAATTTTTTGGGCAAATCCAACCTATTTTTGCACTATAAATTTACTACTTGGCAACATTTTTAATCATAGACACCGCTTTGGAAGAAGCCATTGTGGCATTGGGCAAGGATGGCATAATCATCGGCGAATTGAACAATAAGGAGACGCATAGCCATGCAAGCTTTATTCAAGTTGCTATTGATACTGTGTTAGAGCGTCAACAAATGGCAATGAAGGAAGTAGATGCGATTGTAGTGACTTTAGGACCCGGAAGTTATACAGGTTTAAGGGTTGGGCTAGCCGCTGCAAAAGGGATTGCCTATGCCTTAGAAAAGCCACTTATAGGACTGTCTACATTGAACGCTTTAGCAGCTGCGGCTGTTCAAGTTTCGCCAACAACAATCGAAGTATCGACCCAAATTTTTTCAATGATCGACGCAAGGAGGATGGAGGTTTTTGGAGCCATCTATAATGCATCCCTCAAACCAATCCTGCCAGAACAAGCCATGGTGCTGGATCAGACAAAATGGAATAGCTTAATCCCTCAACCCACTATTTGTATTGGGAATGGCCATTTAAAAACAAAGGAATTTACATCCACACATGAAGTGACCTACTTTGATGGCAATTATTCTAGCCAAGTACTACTAAATTTGGCGATGGAAAAATGGACCTCCGGACAATTTGAGGACTTGGCCTATGTGGGTCCAAATTACCTAAAAGAAGTGTACATCCTACCTAAATAAAATTTAACATATTAAAAAATACTATGTATTAATTATTCATTATCTTTATACTTTAACAGAATTCATAACCCCCAATATGTAATTTGTCATGAACCAATCATTATCATTGCTACAATTAGACAATGGCACCGCACCATTAAAAGTGGATTTAAACCATAGCAAAAAAGCTGCTATGATCTTAAGAGCCCTGAACCACAAACTTCGTCAACAAATTTTAAAACTGATTGACGAGCATCAGAAAATGACCGTAACTGAGATCTATGTAAAACTTAGATTAGAACAATCGGTTGCATCTCAACATTTAGCCATTTTAAGAAGAGCCGGCATTGTTGTCACTATTCGTGAAGGAAAGTTCATTTTTTATATGGTGGACTATAATCGTCTTGAGCAAGTGAACCAATTTGTAGAACAATTAGTTGGATAATATGGCCTTAAGCTTAGCTCAATTTTTATCTTTATCTCAAGATGAATCGGTACAAATTATTGATACCCGAATTGATGCTGAATTTTTACAAGGTTATATTCCAGGATCAATCCACGTTGCGCTAGACGAAATCAAAACATTGAATGCCCTCAAAATAATTGAACAAGATTGTCCAATTATTTTGGTGTGCGATCAAGGCACCGAAGAGATCTTGATAAAACGTTTTGAATTACTAGGATATACCCAAGTGAAAGGTTATTTACAAGGTGGATTTTCAACCTGGTCAGCTGCTGGAGAAAAAATGGATTTAATCATTGAAGTAGAAGTGGATGAGCTCGCTATGGATATCCCATTCGACGAATACCTAATGATTTTAGACATTCGTACGGAGGAGGTCTATGACAAAGCCCATATTAAAGACTCCATTAATCTTCCATTGATTGAATTTGGTGACCCAGGTGCAATGTCCGAACTAGATGAACATTTTAATATTTATCTTATAGACGATCTAGGTAAACAGTTATTACTTGCAGCCTCGGTGTTGAAAAAACAAGGTATTCATAATATTAGAATAGTGCAGGATGGATGGGACGCAGTAGAGTTTTTGAAAAACAAATTCACCATTGTTGCTTCGCCAAAGAAAGATACTCATTCAGAAAATTTTTTGGATAACTAGTCTAGGAAATTCAAAAAAAATGAATTCCTGTATTATTTTACTACTAAATGTCCATAAGTAGCTGCATCATAGGGATAACGCCATCTACGGTGACTCCATAAATAATTGGCAGGTTCCTGTTTAATTTTATCCTCTAAGGTTTTTACATACAGTGCAGTTAATTGCCCGTCTTTAAAATAATTAGGGACAGTGGTCATGACTTCGTAGTGTGAATGATAATGACCACGCTTCGTGCTATAAAAATGAACAAATACTTGAGCAGTATTATTTAGTTTAGCCCCTTTCTCTGGACCTTTCACAAATGGTGTCAATTGTCCAAAAAATGGGATCCAAAATGCAGATTTAGGATTGCCTGGATTTTGGTCTGCCGCTAGTGCCATTGCATATTTCCCGCTATTAGCATATTGGTGGAATTGATTTTTAAAATTGGTAGCGGGGATCATGATACTCCCATATCTTTTGCGCATATCTAAAATCAATCGATCAAAAAATCGATTACTTAATGGCATATACACCCCTATAAAAGGATATTTGCCATATTTAGCTGCACCCCAATTGGCAAATTCCCAATTGAAAAAATGTCCCGCCATGATTTGCACATTTTGCCCCGTAGGATATAAGCCATTTAGTACTTCTGCATTGGATGTGAATCGCTTGTTAAAACTTGCATCAGACATAGAGATCAACTTAATGGTCTCAAAAAATGAGTCAGCAAATTTTTGGTAAAATTCTTTGGCTATTTGATTGCGTTCTTGGACGGTCTTATTTGGAAAAGCGATTGCTAAATTATGATGCACTACATCCAGCCTATATTTTATAATTTTTCTCAATAAAAAAGCCACTCCATCACTTAATACATAGATAACAGGCCAGGGGATCAATGAGATTAAATAAAATATAGCGTAGAAAATGAAATACATAAAATGATTATTTACTTGGCTCAATCCAAGCATTGTGTTCTTTGAGTAATAAAATTAATTCATCCACTGCCACATTGCTATCAATATTGCGTTTCATCACTTCTTTACCTTTGTATAAAGTGATCTTGCCTATGCCACTTCCTACATAGCCAAAATCAGCATCTGCCATTTCTCCAGGACCATTCACAATACAGCCCATAATGGCTATTTTCAAGCCTTTTAAATGATTGGTCACTGCTCTAATCTTAGCTGTTGTTTCTTGTAGCTCAAATAAAGTCCTGCCACAACTTGGGCAAGAAATATACTCAGTTTTAGAAATCCTAGTTCTTGTGGCTTGTAAAATACCAAATGCGGTTGTATTTAATAATTGCTCAATGCTTGCATTGTTAAAATAATTACGGCCAGATACATTTGATCCATGCACGCTTGCATCATATGCATCTTTGCTCAATCCCAAACAAATACCATCTCCAATACCTTCTAATAACAATGCACCGGTTTCAATGGCGAAATGAATTAAATGTTCGTCCGTGGTTTTCCATTCACTATCTGTTACTAAAATAATAGGTTGACGAATGTCTAATTGCATCATTTTAATAGCCATTCTTCTCACGGCTTGCATGGCATTGTTACATTGACTACTCAAACAAAAAACAACAGCTTCGTCTTTTGCAATTTGTAATAATAATTCATCTGCAATAGGTGAAAGATCACTGTAACAATCTATTTGTACAAAATTAAGTTGGGGATGTTTTGTATCCAAAGCGATATATGAAGCAGCATCTATGATTGGATGGTATTTTTCGATATTGTTTGCAAATGCACAAACTGCAGGACTTGCTACAATACTAAGGGTTCCAGGCAAGTTAAAGTCTAAAGGCGTATGACCAATAAATACATAATCTGCGGCAGCATCTGATATTGCCCATTTATCGGTAGCTGCATCATAGGTATAGCCAATTGCAACTAAATCGCTTGTTTGAATAGAAGGAAGATGACTTAAGTCTGCAATCACCACAGGCACTTGTTTGCCGCCAATATTTTTTACAGCTGTTGTGCTACGTCTTGCATATTCAAAAGGGCTATAAGGCAATTGTGTCAATTCAGGCACCATGGCTGTATTTACTTCTGACAACTGATTGTATCTTTTAACTAAGTCCAAACAAACTGGAATCTCCAATTCAGGATCTTCTGTTAAACTCACTCTAATGGTATCACCAATTCCGTCTTCTAATAATGTACCAATACCAATTGCACTTTTAATTCTTCCATCTTCTCCATCACCTGCTTCTGTTACGCCTAAGTGTAGTGGATATAATTCATTGAACTCTTGTTGCATTTGTTGAATCAATAATCGATAAGCTTGCACCATTACCTGAGGATTACTTGATTTCATACTCAAAATAATTTGGTGGTAATCCAAGCTTCTTGCAATTCTTAGAAATTCCATTGCACTCTCCACCATCCCAATGGCTGTATCACCATATCGACTCATGATACGATCACTCAAAGATCCATGGTTGGTTCCAATGCGCATTGCAGTGCCCTGTTCTTTACAAATGAGCACAAGGGGTGAAAATTTTTCTCTAATGCGTTCAATTTCTTCTACATATTCCGCATCGGTATAATCTATTTGCTCAAACTTCTTTTTGTCTACATAATTACCTGGATTCACTCTCACTTTTTCTACAATTCTTGCTGCGATTTCTGCAGCATTGGGCGTGAAGTGAATATCCGCAACAAGTGGCGTAGTGTATCCTTTTGAATGAAGGATGGCCTTGATATTGGCTAAATTTTCTGCTTCTTTTTTACTAGGCGCTGTTACACGGACCAATTCTGCACCTGCTTCAATACATCGAATGACTTGCGCAACTGTGGCATCCGTATCCATGGTGTCTGTGGTGGTCATGGTTTGAACACGAATTGGATGGCCTCCGCCAATAATTAGATTGCCCACTTTCACTGGTCTTGTGTGGATGCGCTTATAAGATGTCAATGATTCAGAATAGTATTGCATAAAGCTTTCTTATAATAATGAATAGAGCTTAAATTTAACGAACTCCTTTGAAGAAGCCTTCTTTAACCAATATAGATTTTAATAAATTAATATTTCTGTTCTTAAGGTCCTTGCCATCTGTAGCACTTGTATGTAAGACAAAGAAATAAGGATGTAAGTTTTCTTCGATATACCCAAGCACCCATGCCTGATTACCAAGCGCAGTATCTGAAGCCACTAAATAACTTAATTGATAATTAGAGTTCTGCTCTTTTAAAATCATTTTTTTAAAAAGTTCTTGGCTACGTTTTTGAAAAGGTAAGCCTTTAAAGTACAATCTTTTGATAAATCCAAGTTGTTCGTCTGCCGTAATCAATAAGGACTCATCCTTCCAAAAACCATCCATATTCCCACTTACAATCCCTTTACCATAATGAATAGAATCAATTTCTTGTAAAATGGTCGTTCTGCCAATTTGTTGCACTAATTGCTGATAATACAAAGTAGAATCTAGTGATACCCAAGTATTGGTATCTGCATTGAGTTGACCTTGATCAAATCCAATTAAAATAGGCAATGCAAAAAACGTATTCAATGGTGCATACCCGCTATCCTTGTAAGCGGATAAATTAAATACAGTAAATGCTTCACTACTATTTTCCATCAAAGCAAAACTTCCTTGCATACCAGCACTATCAATCTGTTGACCAATCGTCGCACTTGTTTTTACATTGTTTGGCGTACAAGCAAATGCGCTTATACTTAAAAGGATGATTACAAAAATCTTTTGCATAATAAAAATTGAAAAGGCTATGAAACAAAATACACTCCACAAGTAGATGTGAAGTGTATTGTATTATAAATGATGTATTACAAATATTATTGTATACCCAATAACTCCACTTCAAAAATCAAAGTAGACCCTGGTCCAATCACTGGTCCAGCAGAACGTTCGCCATAAGCCAATTCAGAAGGAATGAATAATTTCCACTTACTCCCAACAGTCATTAACTGTAAAGCTTCCTGCCATCCTTTAATCACCCCATTTAAAGGGAAACTAATTGGCTCACCTCTATTCACTGAACTGTCAAATATTTCACCATTGATTAAAGTGCCATGGTAATGACATTTTACGGTGTTTTTTAATGTAGGCTTAGCGGTATCTGTGCCAGCAACCATTACTTCATATTGTAAGCCATTGCTTAAACGAACCACACCTGGTCTTTTTGCATTTTCTGCTAAAAATGCAGCGCCTGCTGCACGATTGATAGCGATTTTTTCATTACTCATTTTATCTTGGTAGTTTTTGATACATAAATCTATTAAGCTGTCTGGAATTGCAGATTTTGCATTGACCCCAGCAGCCATTCCTTTGTTGAACATCGCAATGTTCACATCTTGAAGTCCTTGACTTTTTAAACTTTGAATAATTCTATACCCTAAAGCGTAAGAAGCACTATCCTTTGTATTCTTTAAAAGGATAGATGCGGTTGTAGGTTTAGTTGCAACCCCTTTGTTGGTTACTACTTTCTTAAGCGCTACAGTAGGCTTCAATGGAGCCAATGGTTTTGTTTGTGCCCAGCTTATTACTGTTATTGTAGTTGCTATGGCTAAAAATATTGTTTTTTTCATCTTGACGATATTCAAATTTAGACCTCAAAAATACATCAGAATCCCCTTATAATACCAATAAATACTGAATTCTTTATCATAGAAGCTACCACTAAATACCCCCTAAAAAGGGCCTATCCTCAACTAGCTGTGCTATTTCAAACCATGTTCCTTGCGACAGGCCTATTTAACACCCTCGTTTTTACAATAAAAATCACATATTTGAAGGAAGTCCTAACTTTGTAAAAATCTTCATTATGAATAAAACAATAAAAACCAGCCTAGGCTTGATTGCATTTTGTGGTAGTATTTTTTTAATGGCTTGTGGTAACGAAACGGCAAGTTCAACAGCAACGATGGATAGTACTGTTACTGTTGCTGCAGAAGATTCAGTGATCAGTTATGATATTAGCTTAGTAGACAATAAAAAAGATCCAACATGTGGCATGCCAGTGACTGCCGGCATTAGCGACACAGCCCATTATGACAATAAGGTTTTAGGATTTTGCGCAGCAGGATGTAAGGAGGAATTCTTAAAAAATCCAAAAGCAAATATCGCAGCGGCAGAAATGAAATAATCGCTATAGCTTCAGAATTAAAATGCCCCAGATGATACATTTGGGGCATTTTTAATTATAAACAGTTCTAGTTAACTAAATAAGTAATTGATATCGTCTTTAGTTAAGGACTTTATAAATCCATCTTCGTCAGAAATCAATTCTTTTGCAAGGGATCTTTTTCGATCCTGTAATTTCAATATTTTATCTTCCACTGTATCATTACAAATCATACGATAAGCAAAGATATTTTTAGTTTGTCCAATACGGTGGGTTCTGTCAATGGCTTGTTGCTCTACCGCTGGGTTCCACCAAGGATCTACAATATACACATAGTCTGCAGCGGTTAAGTTAAGACCCACACCACCCGCTTTTAAAGAGATTAGGAAAACGCGACAATTAGGATCATTTTGGAAACGTTCAATCGCTTTCTCTCTTTCTTGGATCGTACTGCTTCCATCAAAATATTCATGGTCAATCCCCAATTTTGTTAAAGCTTCTCTGATCAATCCCAACATGCCCAAGAATTGTGAAAAGACCAAGGCCTTATGTTCGCCAATATTTTCTGCAATCTCACGTGTCAATTCTTCTAATTTAACCGACTCATTTGGATAAGATTCATCTTTAATAATCGCAGGGCTATCACAAATTTGACGCAATTTCATCAAACCTTGCAGGATAGACAACTGCGCTTT
>CALPJR020000015.1 GCA_943323935.2 Bifidobacterium breve | reverse complement strand
AATGTTGGACTAGAACTAAAACTAGTTAATGTCGCACTAAACGGTGTTATCGACGGAGGCATCGGTGTCATTATCGCAGTATTCTGCGTTAAGCTCAACGGCATATATGAGAAAGAAGTAGCTCCCGTAGCTGCACTCACTGTAATTTGTACAGTTGTAGTTATGGTCTGCGATAAAGTGTTCTGTGCACTCACAACATAACTTGTCATTGATGATGTCCCAGTTGGTGTTCCTTGTATCGCACCAAATGCAGAAAATGTTAAACCAGCTGGTAATGTTGGACTAGAACTAAAATTTGTTAATGTCGCACCAGGAGTCGGCATTGTCATCGGAGGCATTGGAGTAATTATCGCAGTATTCTGTGTAAGACTTAATGGAGTGTATGAAAACGATGTAGCATCCTGCCCCCATGCAATACTTGAAAACCCTACTAAAATGATCAATAAAAAGTATTTAGCGAAAGCATTGAACTTTGTTGAAATATTGCGTAGCATGAATTGCATAAAAAAGAGATTTTACCAAAAAAAAGCAATTTTTCAATTGATACATTCAACGTACAGTTTCTAAAGATTATAAAATGTTTTAATTTTTAATTATAGGATAAAAGTATTGTAATTAAATAATTTATATATTAAACATATATATAATTTATGTAAATATTTTGAAAATATAATATGTATTTATTAATTTTAATGCTCAATTATACATATGAATAAAAGGTCATTCATTCTATTATTTAGCTTATTGTTCTACTATAATGCTCATTCTCAAGTGATTATAAGTAAGATATTAGAAAATGTACAAAAGAATAAGAGTATTAAACAAATTCAAGTAGTTGGTGGGGGGATTAATAAAATTGATTCTTTGTTTTATGATGGTAGTTCAAAAGGGGATTTTGAATTCATAAATAATAATGGTACAATTTGGATGACACAGAATGGAAGTAATAGGGTCTATAAAATTGACTCAAAAGGAGTTATTAAAAGAATAGACCGCACTTACAACCAAGGTTTTAACTATGGCGCTAGCAATTTGATCTATAATGATACTTTATACAGTATTGGTGGATATGGTTTTTGGCAAACAACAGGTTCAGTGCGATATTTTAATCCAAATTCAGGAGAATGGGATATTATTAGAGATATTAAAAATGTTCCAATTGCGGGGGGTATTAACGCTATTTGTTATTTTGACAAGATCAATGGAAAATTATTTGTCATTTATACACCTACAGCACCTGAATATGAAAAAAATGACCCAATAATCAAGGAACAAGCTTTAATACAATGCTTCGATTTCAAAGAAAAAAAATGGTGGGATCAACCTAAAATAATGAACCCTAAGATTGCTACAAAATTTAGCGATTTGTCATTAATTCAAAAATTAGATAAAGAGATTTTATTGAGTTCCAAATTGAATGGAAAAATTATGCTAATTAACTTTAATGATAATTTAATTAAAGAAGTTGACTATAAGTATCATACAGAATTAAAGCAATTACTAAGTGATAAAATACATTTTATAAGTTACACACTAGATGATACTGTAAACATTATTGATTTAGATAATAATACTAATTACAAAAGTTATATCAAACAAGGACAAATAAATAATTATGGCGAAACGCTATATTCAAACAAAATTATCTCAAATGATTTGGTGAAATTCCCCTGGTTAATAATTTTAGTAATTACTAATATATTTTTTATAATTAGATTACTAATTATAAAAAATAAGAAACAAATTGTGTCAGAAAAAAATGAATCATTTGAAAATTATACATTTGAAAAAGAAAACAGAGGATTCAAATATTTTATTCAGAGCTTAAATACAATAGAGAAAGATTTATTACTATTGATATTTAAAAATAATTTAGAGAAACAAAATACAACAGTTTCCCAAATTAATAAAATACTTGGCACTGAGAAAAAGACATTTAAAATTCAAAATAATATAAGAGGAGAAGTGCTAACAACAATAAATAATAAATTTATGTCTTTCGCATTAGTTAACAATAATCTTATAGAAAGGCAAAGATCAGAATACGATAAAAGACATATGGAGTATTATATCAATGATAAGTATATCAGCAAATTATCTATAAAAATATTTCAGCTATAATGATCTTTATTTTAAATAATTACAAAGACCTTACAGCTCGAACAAAATACTTGGCATTTTTTTTGGTATCTCCTTGAATACCTAGGACGAAACCTTGAAACCATGCACCATACCCATCGTCACTTTCTAAAGATGTCCAATAATAATAAATAGAAAATTTACCAATTTTAGATTGGTTTTGATAAATTAAATTTAATTCATCTTTAGTTGGCAACCTCCATCCATCCCCTAGTCTTGAACAAACTTTAGTTGCATCATCCCAATTCATTCGATTTTTAAAATCATGCTCTGCAATTTCTAAATTTTGAAATTTAATTGATTTCCCAATGATGTCTATTGGAGACTGGGCGTGACCATTAAAAAAGCTAAAAAGAGTTAAAAATAAAATATACTTCTTCATATATTTATAAAAATAATGTAATTTATTTACAATACTTTGCAATTTCTACATCTATTCCTGGGTAATTTTTACGTTTTGCTGCCTGTAATGCTGCACATACTTGCTCGTTTTTCCCAAGTTCAATAAGTGACATCGCTTTTAGAAATTCCGACTTCCCTGTATTCTCAGATTGTAATTGAATGGCTTTGTCAAAATAAATAATTGCTTTATCAAATAACTTAGCAGTATAATAACATATGCCCATATTTTCCAAGTGAGTATAATTATTGGGTTCTGAAGCACTAGCTTGTAAATAATAATTTGCTGCAACCGTGTACTTCCCTTTCTGAAAGGCCTGAGCACCTAAAAATGCATAATTTGGCAAACTACCATTAGATATAGCAGCCCCATACAATAAAGACTTTGTGTTTAAAAATAACGCACTATCTGCAGGAAACTTCAAAATAGCGGAATCCAGTAATGCCCTTGTTTGTGCAATAGGGGTTTGATTAATCTCAATTAAGCCTAATATATATTGGTTCCAACCTTCTCCACTATTTCTGTATTTAATATATGTTTTAAACGCTTTGGTTGCTTCTGCTGTGTCTTTCATTTTAACAGATGCAAAAATCATATTCTTATAATAACTTGTAGCTCTTGGCCAATTATAGAAGGCTTTTTTTGCAAAATAAAAAGTACTATCGGAATTACCATTCAATGAAAAGATGGCTGTCTTAATAAAGTCATTGTAATGTAAGTAAGGATTCACATGGTCACTTTCATTTAATAAGCGCATCGCTTCCTCATACATCTTATCTCTTAAGTAATACCTTGCTATCAAGGCTTTGATAGGCAGTGTAGAGGTCGATAAATTTGGTATTTCAGGGAATGCATCCTTCACGTCTTCCAATGCCATTTTTGGGTCTTCATTGATCTCGCCCATAACATACTTCTGCACTTTCAAGGATGTATAGGTTTGGTAATTAATATACACAGCACCTAGTATCATTAATAAAGGGAGCAACAATAACAATAAGCCATTGAAATTTTCTTTTTGTTTCGTATTGTTTGAATCGGTAAAATATATCGGTAAAAATATTAAAGTGGCAGATAAAGCAAACATGGTCTGCATAGAAGTTCTTTCGGCAGGGAAATTAAAAAAGGCATCTACAAAATAACAAGCAATCGCCATCAAAGTAATCGATGTCATTAATTTATAGTTATTGTCATTTGATTTCCTCCAAAATTGTAATACAGTATAACCAATTAATACAAATAAACCGGCAAAACTAATTCCTCCAATCATGCCGATATCTGCAAACATCTCTAAATAATCATTATGACAATGGTAAGGAACAAATAAATCATTGGCATACTCTTTTTCATAGGGGATAGATGCTAGTTTCCAATTACCATAACCTGCGCCAGTAAATGGATGTTTTGAAGCATAATCAATCGCGGCTTGCCATAGTTTTATCCTACTGTTTTGTTCACTTGCCATATTAATATCCCCTACTCTTTTTGTAATGGTCCCATATCCGCCCTGAAACCCTTGTATATCAACGGCTTTAGACAACATACCATTAGCTGCAAAAAAAGCAAAGACTAATGGAAGGATAAAAATAGCAAGATGGGCACTAATTATTTTTAATCCCTGTTTCTTATTCAATAAAACTATTGCAGTAGTAAATAAAACAAATAATACCCCTAAGCCCACATAGGTAGACCTTGTATTTAAAATAAACAATGCCATCATCCCAAGAAACAGCATAATCAACCCCAATATTTTGCCAATTAATTTATTGTGTAAAATCACAAAAAGTAAGAATGGAAATTTGATTAACAAACTAGCTGCCATTACGTTTTTATTACCATTATTGCCTGTCAAGCTAATGATATTTTGATCCAAATTCATATCAACCATATTCTTTGAGAAACCAGTAATTACATACAATGCATCAAATAGAAGTACAATAGCCACTAAAATAGCCACCACATTAAATAGGTTGGCTACTTGTTTTTTATAAAATAAGATGGATAAATTGATGAATATTAAATAGGTGCTCACTAGCCTAGCCAAACAAACCAAGGTCTCAATAGCGTTAATAGAATAAATGAGCGATAGCAATGCCCAAATGACCAAGAAGCTATATACAATCGTGAATTTTAATTTTAAGACTGCTTGTATCGCTGCTTTATACTGTTGATTGTTTAAAAAGATATACGTGAGTATGGCAAAGTCCAATAGACTAACATACAACCACTGGGCACCCATTACATCAGCTCCTCCAAAATCTGGAATAAAATGAACTAACAAATATAATAAGGCGCAAAATCCAGGACCCCATGCATTTTTTTCAAACTGACTCATAGTTCATTTTTTCTAAAAGCTAAAGATAAGGCAATAATACAATAGAATTTATGAGCTAATCTGTAACATACTTTTATAGAAAAAATTCTACTTATATAAAAAAACCGTCCAAGCACTTTGAGCAAGGACGGTCTTTGAAAGGGGATAAAAAAGGGGGGCTACTTTGATGCTAATTCAAATGTCTTGGTCGCTGTATTAGAAGCTTTTGACTTTGAAGTGACTGTTATTGTAGCAACACATAGTGTTCCACCGGTCAATCCAGTCACTGTGACTGGATTACTAGCCGAAGAAGAAGATAAGTTTGAAGAAAATACAACCGAATTATCTGATTTCTTTTTAACTGAGACATCTATGGTTACACCATCTTTTGGTAATGTAGATGTGATATTTGCATTCAATAGTTGAGAAGTTCCAACCACAGCAAAGACTGTGGTGTAATTCACTTCTGCTCCTGCTATATCCACTTTAAATACTATATCTGACTCCGTAATTACAACGGGCGGTGGAGTTGGAGGTGTTGGTGTAGGACTATCGCCTCCTTTACTACATCCAGCAAAAGATAATAAAATAAGACTTAGTGCAATGATGTTGCTCTTTCTAATTGAAAATTTTAAATATTGCATAAATTATAATTTAATCATTTTAAACTGATGAGATACTTTTAAGTCAGGTGATGCTACTCTTACAAAGTAAACGCCTGGAGTTAATTCATTGAATGTTAATCTTGATCCTGCTGTTACACCCATTCTAGTTGCCACTTTTGCTCCTGTTGCAGCAGAGAATACTTCGATATTCATTCTTTGGTGCCCCTTGACAACAAAGTCGATATTCATGAAATTGATGAAAGGATTAGGAGTTAACTTAATAAACTCATCCCAACTTAATCTAATGATATCAGTTACTAAGTAATAGTATGTATTACTGAATGCACTTGTACAACCATTTAATGTAGTTTTAACTGTATAATTACCAACAGCTGTAGGCTTAAATGTTGCGCCAGTATTTGTAAGCTTAACACCATCTTTAAACCAACTTACTTCGATAGCATTCGAAGAAATTAGATTTCCTGCAGTATCTCTAGAAATAACTGGTGCGATTGGTGTTGGCAATACATTGATATCTAACTTAACCCTGTCGCTATAACATCCAGCAAGCGTATCCACTTGAGCCACATAGAATGATTGTATACCAGTTGCTGAGGTATTAAATGCAGGTGTTGCCAATGAAGGAGTTCCGCCTGTTGCATTTGTACCATACCAAACTAGTTTATTCGTACTTGCACTTGCAGCAAAATTAATGGTAACACCAGATTGATTTTGACAAGTAAGGCCTGCAGAAACAACAGGTGTAACAGGTTGCTTAGCAACATTGATAGTTATTGGCTTAGCAATAGAACAACCTAGCGTATCAGTAGCTCTAATATAATAGGTTCCACTAGTATTGACCGCATTTGGTGCACCCACTTTTACAGTGGCATTGATATCAGTAAAGTAACTATAAGTAAGTTTACTGGTTGTGCCATTTAAGATAAGCGCTGTATCAGAAAGATTCACTACTAACGGTAAACAAGCTGTAGCAGAAGACTTGATATTTAAAGTTGGCTTTGTGGTACAATCTAAATTTATCAATTTAATGATTCTTTCAACTGTTAAACCAAATGCATCAACTGCTGCAACCCTTAATCTAATGGTATCTGCGTCATTCAACTTACGCTTATTCACTAAAATTGTATTATTAAGGCTAAATAGATCATTGTTTTCCCCATTTGCTCCAGTAATAAACTTATAGGTTAACACAGGTGCATCTGTTGGTGTTGGATCATATACTGCTCTTAATGATAATACATATTTAGCTGAATCCGAATTGCTCTTACTGTAATATAAGAATGAAGTATCTCTTTCATTAACAAGTAATTTTGAAGGTGCCTGGATAACGCTAAAAGTATAATTCTTATCAAAATAACTACCATAATTATCTGTAGCTCTTATTTTAACCTTATAAGAAGCTAAAGTTGGTTTTACATTTAATAATAAATTATTCGTTGTTGTATCCAACTTGAATATAGCATCTGAAGCAAATGTTGCATCAGATATGATCGAGAATTTAACTACAGCACTTACGTCGGCATGTTTAGATGTTACTTTATATTTAAACCCATCTAGATCATTTTGCTTGATGATAAATGAAGATGTACTATCCCCATTTAAGAAGATATTAGATGGCGCCGAACGTTCAGCTAAAGTTCTGTTAGCACTTATTTGAATTGTTCTATTATCAGAGAAAACAGAACCTGCATTTGCAGCATCAATAGCTTGTACAGACCAATAATATGTACCTTGATCCAATAACAAGGATATAGAAGTATTCGAACCAGCATTACCAGCATCTGGTGTCTTTCTGTTTCCTGAAATCAAATCTGCATTTGGATCTACCACATCAGATAAGCCTGGCTTAGTTCCAATTGAAATTGCATAGGTTAAGCCATCTTTTGGTGTTTTATCATCTGCAGCTTGCTCCCAGTTGAATTGTACTAAGTATTTAGTTTCTACCTGACTAATTATGTTTGAGCTACTAGTCTTTGGTTTTGAAGGAACAGCATTAGTAATGTACTTAGACTCTGCATAATTCTCATCTGCAATCGTAACAGATGAATCTGCAAATGGAACAACTACATTATTTACAATCATAGGTGCACTAGATTGTGCCAATGACTGACGGACTTTCAAATTATTATTAGTAGGTGCCGGATCAATAACTTGTGCAGATAAATCACGCACATTCTTTAATATTTTGAATGAAGAATTGATTGTAGATTCATTGGTTAATGGATTCACAATTCTCTCTGTTCCTACCAATACCACATCTAGTACTTTTTTACCACTAAAGTCTCCAAGTGTTGGACGCATAGTGATATAATTACCGAATGGGAAAGTAGGTAATTCTTTGAATTTAGTAATTCCATTGATTGCAGCTGTACTAGGATCTGCTAAAGCCATAGAAGAAATACTTCCAACTCCTGCTCTTACACCACTAAAGATAATGTCTGGGTAACCATCGGTATTGATATCACCCCATGTAGTTTGACCAGATTCAAATGGTTTAATATCTGAATTTGTTTGAATAAACTGAATCGTTTTAGCTACAGAGTCAACGAATTTATTTTGATAAATTCTAAATACTTGTCCAGATGAAGAACTAGTACCTGACAATGATAAATCTAATAAACCATCATTATTGTAATCAATCAGATCTAACGTTGCATTTCTTAAAGCTGGAATACTTACAGATGCATTCTTAGTAAATGAAATATTGTTTGAAGTATCAGTGGTATTCATATATACTTCACCTAACCTTCTACCATCAATATTGTCATATAAGATAGCTAAATCTAATTTTAAATCCTTATTGACATCGCCAAATTGTAAACTAACATTAGAAATGCCATTATTGGTTAACAATACATCTAAATTGTTTTTAATTGGCAGTGCTTTAAATCCATGCTGTTTATTGGCAGTGTCTTTATATAAACCGATAAATTTAAATACGCCAGATTGTGTACTATCTAAACCAGCATAAATCATATCTACATATCCATTTTTATCAATATCAACAAAAGCAATTTTTGGTGTAGCTAATGGCTTCCCATTATAAATTAGTCCTGTAATATTTTCAAATTTATAATTACCTCTATTTTTGAAAATAGCTAACTTACCATTACTATTATTAAAATCATTTCCAGCTACAACAAGGTCTAATAAACCATCATTATTTAAGTCAACCCATTTAATCTCGGGACTAACTAAATTCGCTAAATCATCTCTAAAGTTGGTTCCTTTGCCTGCTAAGGTTGTTCGAGTGGAATCATTTGACAATTTAATAAACTTACCACCCATGTTTCTGTATAGACCAACAGGGGTATTGATATTTCCAAAATCACCACCAGTCACTACTTTACCTAAATAGATAAAGTCAAATACACCTTGATTATTCACATCTGCCCAAGCAAATGATGGTTTATCTAGAGGTTGAATTCTTGTATCCACCAATCCACCTTGGTTTAAGAACTGCCAAGGATACTTTAATACGATTTTTTGACTTGATGCAAATTTAGAAGATGAATAGTTTCCATCCACAGATTGAACTGACCAATAGAATACACCAGGAGGTAATTCAATATAATATTGATTAGACCCAATTAATGATGTATTTGGTGTCAATAATTTTTCAGTGGCTGGGTTTACTTGAATCACTCTTAAGTCACTTAAGCCTGGTTGTGTACCTAATTTTAAATTATAATACAAGTTAGCTGGCGCAGTTTTATCATCTGTGGCAGCATCCCATAGCAACAATACCCTGCCCTGACCTTGATCTATGAATCTTAAATTTTTAGGAGCAGTTGGTGCTAAATTGACATTTTCACCTTGGTTGTTTAAGAAGATACTTGTAGAACTTCCAACAAGTTTATTTCCACTAATCACCATATCCATACTTCCATCACCATTCGCATCGCCCCAGCTAATTGAAGCATCTTTATATTGAGGAATGCTCTCATTTTTAGCTAAGGTGAAATTACCAAATCCACCTTCGTTCAAGTAGAATTTAGTCACCGGATTTGCTTTTACATCTAAACCTGCTAAAGTGATATCCACTAAACCGTCATTGTTAAAGTCAACTAACTTAATATCTCCTTTCTCAACGCTATCAAGTATAATGCTAGTTGCATTATAAATATTTCCATAAGAAAAGAATGAACCAAATTTGGCATTTTTACTTTCAATAGTTTGGTTACGTAATAACAATAATTGAGGATAATCAATAGAAGTGTTACCATTTTGTCTTCTAGCAGTACCCATTGCTACGATATCCGTATCACCATCACCATCCATATCGGCAATATCTAATTTAGTTTCCTTCATTGATAAATTCATTCCGTAAGTGTAACCATTATTGCTATTTTGTCCGTAATTATTGTTTGTAATCTTAGGATCCAATAAAGTGTTCACACGAATACCTCCTTGTGGATTGCCGCCGGTTCCAGTTCCAGAATAGATTAAATCTAAATCACCATCCAAATCATAATCTAAGAACCTAGCATCCGCATTAAACATTTCTGGCACAGCATTATATGCATTAAATTCAGGATCAAGTTTGAAATTACCTTTCCCATCATTTTGATATAAGAATGATTTTGGATTGCCTATTAAATCCTGACCTGTTGTAAACATGTCTAGCGTTCCATTGTTGTTGTAATCTCCAAATGTCATATTTGAATATTTCAAACCAGCGACACTTGCAGGTGTGCTAACTTCAAATACGCCTTTATTATTGATTAATTGTTGATAAACAACTGCAGAACCTGATTGACCAATGATTGATAAATCTAACCATCCGTCATTGTTAAGGTCAACCCACTTAATATCGCCATATCGGAATGAACGATTGGCTAAATTAAGATCTTGGAAAGAACCATTTTTATTCTCATAAACTTTTGTAATATTTCCACTATCATCATTCTGACCAAGTACAGCAAGATCCATTAAACCATCATTGTTGTAATCACCCCAGCTGAATCTTGCATTGTATAATCCAGGAATCACATTATCAATACTTTGTAATGCATCCTTAGGACTGTAAATAACTTGAGTAAATTGAGACGCATTTCCCTCCTTATTCACCATTTGCAATGAAACATAATAAGGCTTCTTGCTTGTAAGATTTACGTCATTGAACTCAATTGAATCTGGATAATTTCTTGCATATACCCTATCTAAAATAATAGGTATAGTAGAATTTGATGCACGATAGTTATATCCAGTATTGATTCTTGCAGACTTATAATTTGATAATGTATCCACTTTAATATTGGCAAAAATATAATTATCAACTTTGTCTTTTGTTGGTGTCCATTTTACTTTAACACTATAACCATTATTAGAAACTTTGATATTATCAGCATTGATCGCAGCTGGTGCTGTTCTCACAAAACTTTCGTCACCCTTAGTTTGTAACCATGCTTTAAAGACAAAATTATTACTACTTCCATTTGTTGTGCCATCAGCTTCTAGACCCATTTCCATCCATGTCAAATCCTTGAAGCCATCTTTATTCAAGTCTACTAATCTTAAATTAAATAGACTCCAGATTGTATTTGCATTGAAAGGAATGCCACCTATTTTCTTTCTAACAAATTCAGCTTGTTGATTATTGATATAAGCCACTAAAGATCCTGCATTATCTACTGTAATCACATCCGGATAAGAGTCATTGTTAATATCTCCCACAGTCATCTTACCATCATTCAATGCAGCATTTATTTGCATCGAAGATGCTACTGATTTGAAATTTTCATCTAAATCATATACTTTATAATTTCCGCCGTTAACTCTGGTTAAAATTTGAACTTTTCTATCATTACTAAAATCGTTGAAGTTTAAATTCGATCCATAATCCACGTTTAAACCAGTATTATACATAAAGAACTTACCTGCTTTCTTGTTAGAAACAAACACCACCAATGGATTGCCATTTGTTTGTCCTAATCCAATTGCATAAGGCCATGTAGTCATACCAAAGATATCTGGAATTCCATCGTTATTGATATCAATGAATTTCACCAACCTAACAGAAGCACTTACATCATTTAAATTTTGGTTAGTTAAATTAATAGACGCATTCGGTTCCCACTTCAATTGATGCAAAGTAGCAACCATTTCTTCCTTACCATCAAAATTACCATCCATGTATTCAACATTGGCTTCAATATTTTGTCCACTATTGGTTGCCCACTCATTATATCTAAATGTAGACTGATCCCACTTGTACGTTAAATTAGATGTTTGATTCCATGAATTTAACATGCTATTATAGAATTGCTTAGGGACATTTGTTGTATCAATATTAAAATTCAAATTCTTATCATTTACTAAATAAGCCATTTGAGTCTTATCATTCATATTCCCAGCTTTTCTAAATAAGGCTACAAAATCAAAGTCATCATCGCCATTCACATTTGTTGCCGAAAGCAATTGTAAATAATCTGCTTTACCCTTATTTAATAAAGGCCTTTTATTCAAACTAAATGCAATACTATTGTTTCCAGTCCCTTT
>CALPJR020000014.1 GCA_943323935.2 Bifidobacterium breve | reverse complement strand
CACTGCTTCATATTGGTAGCGATGGTAATTGTACACTGGTACAAGCATGTCTTCTAGTTGCGCTAACGGTGTCCCAATTTTCACAGCTTCTTCGCTAAATTGTTGCATAGCTTTATTGCGCACAGCAAATGTTTGCATTAGGCCATCTACTGCATCAGCTTGATTGTCCCATAAATGCGCATTCGGGTGCATACCACCAGCTGCTCTTGCATCTGCATCTGCAATAAATTGCCATCCATTTTTTGAATTTTCTTCCAATAATTGATTCAATGCATTTGATTCATTGGTGCCATTTGGAAAATCTTGGTAACCATAAGTGATGGCGCGTTTATCCCAAAGACCAATTTCGTCTGTATAAATTTTAGAGAAATCTAATGCGCCTTTTTCATTTACAAAAATATTTGGATGTGGGTAGTCCATCACAGAAGCCCTATCGTTGAAACTTGATGCATAATTATGTTGTAATCCTAAGGTATGTCCAATTTCATGTGCAGAAAGTTGTCTTAACCTATGTATGGCTGCTTTACGCATGGCTTCTGAAACAGGCTGTCCAGATACATAAGGAGACAGCAATGCAGCAAAAATTAAATAATCCTGTCTCACTCTCAATGATCCAAGAGATACCTGACCTTTGATAATTTCTCCCGTTCTTGGGTCTGCTACAGAAGCGCCATAACTCCATCCTCTGGTAGAACGGTGCACCCAATTGATCATATTGTAACGAATATCCATTGGATCCGCAGAATCAGGAAGGATGTATAATTGAAATGCATTTTTATAGCCCGCAGCTTCAAAAGCTTGGTTCCACCATCTTCCACCTTCTAATAAAGCAGAACGAATTGGTTCAGGCGTGCCATTGTCTAAATAATAAATGATTGGCTTAACAGCTTCGCTGATTGCAGCAGTAGGATCTTTTTTCTCTAAACGATGTCTATTGATCACCATTTGCTGAATTGGTTCGCTTATGTCTGAACTGTAATCAAAATAACTTGTACCAAAAAAGCCACTTCTAATATCATATTTTCTTGGCGTGTAATTATTGTCTGGTAATTCTACAAAGCTGTGGTGCATTCTAACTGTAATGGCTTCTGGAGATGGCGTGACTGATTGCACCAATCTTCCAGCGTCTGATCCACCAACAAATGTCACAGTAGCTTCGAACTCTGCATTTTTAGGGAAGTTCTTTGTGTTTTGAATATAAATAGCAGATCTATTTTCGTTGATAACATAACTGCCTTGTCTTGCACGCTTAATTCTGTCAACCACACCATGTGCATCTCTTAAAAAGAAGCTGGTGGCATCTACTAAAATTTTACTCATTGATGGCTCAGTTGCGTTTACTTCCTCGGCTTCGATCGTAAAATTAAATAAGATAGATTGCGCAAAAGATTGTTCAACTGCTTTTTGTTCTCTTTTGTCATTGGTGACAGCTCTATAGTCTAGATTAGGCTGTGTTAAGAATAATTTTTTACCAACTCGATTAAAGTAGACAATTCTTGAGTCTCCTAATTGACCTCTATCAAGCCCGATATCATTGGATCCGAGCCCGGCAGGTAATGAATTGACATATAAAAACGGGGTATTCAATTTATCTACCACTAGATAGATTTTCCCGTTGGCATTGTCCCAATAAAAATCATAAAATCCTTTTTTTAATTCCATATTTTTTGTCTTCTCTGCAATGGTGCCGATTTGAGAAAAACCAAAAAATGGGATAACTAGCAATACAAGAATCTTGCGCATAGGTGTTTATTTTTGTTGACATAAAAAATCCCGCATAAAGCGGGATTTATATTAAGCTATGATGATTAAGCTGTTGGATTATTGTCCGTACTTGGAGCTTCGAAAAGTGTAGGTGTAACTACAGGAGCTGCTACAGGTGCTACAGTTGGAGCTGCTTTCTTTTTAGCAGGTGCTTTCTTCGCTACTGCTTTTTTAGCTACTACTTTTTTTGGAGCTGCAACTTTTTTAGCTACTGCTTTTTTCTTAGGAGCTGCTTTCTTTTTTGCAGGTGCCTTCTTTGCTACTGCTTTTTTAGCTACTGCTTTTTTCTTAGGAGCTGCTTTCTTTTTTGCAGGTGCTTTCTTTGCTACTGCTTTTTTAGCTACTGCTTTTTTCTTAGGAGCTGCTTTCTTTTTTGCAGGTGCTTTTTTTGCTACTGCTTTTTTAGCTACTGCTTTTTTCTTAGGAGCTGCTTTCTTTTTTGCAGGTGCTTTCTTTGCTACTGCTTTTTTAGGAGCTGCTTTCTTTGCTTTTGCTTTTTTCTTACTTGCCATGATCTTATTTTTTTTAAGGATTTTTGATTTTTATAAAATTACATTCTTTTATTGTAACAAAATAAAAACAGTTTTAATTTTTTAATAATAAATTTGTTTTATGCAATCAAATATTACCATGGTTTTAGGGGCATCGCCCAATCCAGAAAGATATAGTTATATGGCCACTGTCATGTTATTAGAAAAAGGACATGCTATTTATCCCTTTGGGATTAAAAAAGGGGTGATCCAATCTCTGCAAATTGAGCAAGAATGGCCCATTCCTGGTTCCATCAGCACTTTGACTTTATATTTAGGCCCTGCTGCCCAAGAAGCATATTATGATCAAATTATAACACTCAAGCCTCAACGTATTATTTTCAATCCAGGCACTGAGAATCCTATATTGGTTCAACTAGCGCATACTGCTAACATTGAAACGATTGAAGCTTGTACTTTGGTGATGTTAACGACCGGTCAATATTAGTGGAATATTAATAAGCCTGTCCCCAGCCAGCACGGTCCAATATTCTGTATTGAATGGATTCACTAATATGCTGATTTTGAATGTCTTTTGACCCATCTAAATCTGCGATTGTTCTAGCCACTTTAATGATTCGATCATAGGCTCTTGCACTCATATGAAATTGCTCCATGGCCATCTTTAATAATTTAGCAGAGACAGCATCCAATTGCGCCCATTCTTTTAACTCATAAGATTGCATTTGTGCATTTGTATTGATACCTGGCCGCTTTGCATATCGATTTAATTGAATGGCTCTTGCGTTTTGTACCCTATTGCGGATGGTCAATGAGCTTTCTATAATGCTATTGTTTGTTAGTTCCTCATATGTTACAGGCACCACTTCGATTTGTAAATCAATCCTGTCTAGTAATGGTCCTGAAATTTTATGTAGGTATTTACCAACAATGCTAGGACTACAGGTACATGCTTTTTGAGGATGATTAAAATACCCACAAGGGCAGGGATTCATGGAAGCAAAAAGCATAAATCTACTGGGGAACTCAACGGTTTGTCTTGATCTAGATATGCTCACAAAACCCGCTTCCATGGGTTGTCTTAAAATTTCTATTGCTGCTCTGCTGAATTCAGGCAGTTCGTCTAAAAATAATACGCCATTATGTGCCATGGATATTTCACCAGGTTGTGGTATGGATCCGCCACCCACTAAGGCAATGGCAGATAATGAGTGATGCGGATTTCTAAATGGGCGGGTTTGTATCAGTCCAGCCTTTTGGGTTAGCTTCCCCAACAAGCTATATACTTTACTGGTCTCCAATGTTTCTGCGTGACTCATTGCAGGCAGGATACTAATACTTGTTTTTGCAAGCAATGTTTTTCCTGCACCTGGCGGCCCAACCATGATTAAATTATGTCCTCCGGCAGCAGCAATTTCGATGGCTCTTTTTGCTTGAAACTGTCCCTTGATAAATGCAAAATCAACAGGATAATTGATTGGTGTTTCATTGTCTGTATCAATTTTTTGAAAAGGATTACAAGATTCAGGATGGTTACAAAAATGGGTGACTTCGGTGAGGTGGTCAAATGCATATACTTTAAGCCCTTCAATTAAAGATGCTTCGGCTGCATTGATTGTTGGAATGATCAATCCCGATAAGCCAGCTTCTTTTGCATAAATCGCCATCGCAAGTACCCCTTTGATTGGCTGGAGTGCGCCATTTAAACTAAGCTCACCCATCATTAAGTAATCAGTTAAAACTGTTGAATTGACTATTTGGTCTGATGCAGCAAGGATCCCAATTGCAATGGGGAGATCAAATGCAGGACCTGTTTTTTTGATATCAGCAGGGGCTAGGTTGATAACCAATTTTGTTCTTGGCATCTGAAACCCATTGGCCTTGATCGCAATTTCTGTGCGATGTAAACTTTCTTTGACTGCGGTATCAGGTAGTCCAACGATACAATAGCCCTGCCCCATACTCACATTGACTTCTACTTGTATGCCGATGGCGTCCATGCCAAATAAGGAAGCACCTATTGTTTTAACGAGCATGTTTCTTTGAAAAATAGCAAAAAATTGAAACCGTATTTAAGTATTTATACGTTCAATCAAATCCACGACGCCTTCTCTTTCTAAAATAAGGAAGCCAAGTCTATCCTGACTTACTCCTTTTTTCAAGGTATAATTAAATAGCAATGTTTTACCAATGACAGCAGTTTCAAAATAACAAAATTGTATATGTGGGTAGACTTTTAGTGGTTCGCTAATTTCATATAAATGGGTAGATAAAATACACAAGGATTGTTTTAAAGCTTGTAAACCTTCAATTACTTTTGTGCTGCACTTCATTGCATCAATAATATTGGTTCCTTTAAATAATTCATCAATAAGGACTAAGTATTTTTTGCCATCCATCACCTGCGTTAAAGTATGTTTAATGCGCTGTACTTCATTAAAGAAATAACTTTCTCCTTTAAGCACATTGTCGGCAGTGGTTAGATTGGTAATTAGCCCATCAAAAATACTGAGCTTACATTTTTTTGCTGGCACACCCATGCCAATATGCGCTAGGTAGGTAAGTAGTCCAACTGTTTTAATAAAAGTACTTTTGCCGGCCATGTTTGCACCAGTTAAAAATAAAAAACCTGCTTGATCATTTAAGCTTAAATCATTCCCCACTGCATTGGTTACAAGTGGATGCACTGCGCCCTCAAATTCAATCATGGGTGTAGGTTGATCCACCCATTCAGGGAAAATGAATTGGTATTCCTGTATCGCAGTAGCCATACTATAATAGGCATCTAACACATAAAAATGTCCTTGTAAATTTTTAACCTGTGTTTTATATTGGTAATAAAAAAAGTAGCCTAATTGCAATACAGCTTGAGGGTCATTCTTTAAACTTTTATTATCGATATTAAGACAATCTAAATTGGCTATTCCTTGCTTGATGGGCATAATTAATGCATTGAGAGCAATATTATGGGCATGTCCCTCAAACACTTTAAGCCACTGGTCTAATGCTTGGACAAAAGTCAATAAATGGTTAACTGAATAAGCAATCAGTGCATAATCGGTTTTATTCCAAAATCGATACCAATAAGCACCGGTCAAACTAATGTGTTTAGGAATGGGTGAAAAACCAGTTCCATAAAATTGATCAATGACCAAACATGTACCATTTGAAATTTTCATCTGGTCCAAAAAGGCCTTCTCAGAAATAATAATTTGTAGGGCAGATTGCCTAGATTCAATGGCATACTTGGAAGCTAAAGGCGTTGTGATGAGCTGCATCCAATGTGCCTTACCGCCATTTGTTTTACAAAAATCTAAATGACTTGCCAGTCCTTTAGATTCATAGTGATCCAATAATCCAATATCGAGTATGGTGGTTTTATCTACCTGCATTTAACTTCTTGTAAACTGCATTCTGCTTCCTTTTTGTGCTTCATTGAACTGACCTTGATGGTAAACCAAGTGTCCATTGACAAAAGTGGATTGAATGCTATATGGGAATTGGGTACCCTCAAATGGACTCCATCCGCATTTATATAAAAGATTGTCTTTCGTCACTGTATAAGGCAATTCTTTTACGAGTACAAGGTCTGCATAATAACCTTCTCTAATAAAGCCTCTTTCTTTAATTTGAAAACATGTGGCAACGGCATGGCTCATTTTTTCCACCATTTTTTCCATGCTCAATTTTCCTTCATGTACATATTTTAACATCAGCATCATACCATGTTGAACCAAAGGCAATCCTGCATGCGCATTTGCATAAGCTTCTTGCTTTTCCTCCCAGGTATGCGGCGCATGATCTGTCGCAATGATGTCTAGTTGGTCATTCAATAATCCTTCCCATAATGCAGTTCTATTTTCTGCTGATTTAATGGCTGGATTACATTTTATTAAATTACCCTTTACAGCATAATCGTCCGCGGTAAAATGTAAATGATGCACACAGACTTCTGCAGTAATGCGTTTTTCTGCTAAAGGTTTAAGATTGGAGAATAATTGTAATTCTTTGGCAGTGCTAATGTGCAATATGTGTAATCTTGTATCAAATTTTTTGGCCAATTGAATGGCTTTGAAGGAAGACTCAAAGCAAGCATCTACATCTCTGATAATAGGATGGTCACTTGGCTCTAAAATAGCTTTCCTTGCTTCTAAATTTGCTTTATTCTTTTTTATAATAGCTTCTTCCTCGCAGTGTGTTGCAATCAATAATTCAGAACCTTCAAAAATGCGCTCTAAAACAATTGGGTTGTCAACTAATAAATTGCCAGTAGAGGATCCCATGAAAATCTTCACGCCACAAACCTCATTTTTCTTTGCATTGGTTTTTAAAATCTCTTCTACATTATCTTGTGATGTACCCATGAAAAAAGAATAGTTCGCCAAAGCCTTTGAAGCTGCAATTTGGTATTTATCTTCTAGTAGTTCTTGTGTAAATACGGGTGGATTGGTATTGGGCATTTCCATAAAACTAGTGGTACCTCCTGCTACAGCTGCTTTTGCTTCTGTATAGATATTGGCTTTATGGGTCAAGCCAGGTTCTCTAAAATGCACTTGATCGTCTATTGCACCTGGTAAAAGAAATTGTCCTGTACCATCAATTTCTTCCACTGCAAAATTTGTATCAATATGAGCAGCTATTTTTTCAATCCTCCCGTCCTTAATTAAAACATCCCCAACAAATCGATAGCCTTCATTGACAATGGTAGAATTTTTAATTAAGTAGTTTGACATAAAAATATTTTTAGTTTTCTATATGAATAGTGAAATAGACAAAATTTGAACTCACTTTATCTAGCGTATTCATCAATGGATAGGTGACATTTAATTGATGTAAGTCTTTTAGTCCATAACTAAATTTAACTTCAGGAGAAATGGTGGCATACCTCAAATAAAAACTTAGTCCAACACCAATTTCGGCACCGATATCTGTGCCTTTTAATACACTAGGGTACCTATTATTAAAAAATGTACCGTTTGGAGTTATTTCCCCAACTCTATTGCTTGCTAAGTCAAAATCAAATTTTCCACCCAACAATAGATAGTGTCGCATTAAATTGGTATATCTAAATCCGTTATACCTATCTGATTGAAACTTAAATGACACAGGTAGATGAATAATACTAGAAGATACATTTAATTTTTGGGTCAAATCTGGAGTACTCTTAGTTTTAAAATTAAATACATTTTTTGAACCAATAATTAATAAGGTAGGATTGGCTCTTAACAAAACATGCTTGGTTAATTTTAAAGTACCCACTAGTCCAAGATTGTAGTAGAGGTTATTGATTGGATTAATTTCAATAATACTATTAGGATCAACACTGCTAGAGAGCGAGGCTGTTGCCAAAAAACGGCTTGCTCTATTAAATGCTAGATAGTTATTGCCAAATCCAATACTCATTCCAAAATAATAGGGAAGATCATCGTGGTCAGGTTGAAACACCTCGTCATTTTGTGCTATTGCAGCACTGCTGATGCATAGACATAGTATTGCTAAGCCTATTTTATTCCGCAATAAATACTGCATATACCTAAAGTTAATTTTTTTTGAATGACTTGTTTAAATCCAACTTGTTCAAAGATATTAATAAATGTGGCACCTTCTGGAAATGCAATGACGCTATCATTTAAATATTGGTAGGCAGCTCTGTTGCCTGAAAATAATTTACCAATAGTTGGCGTGACCCAGTTCATATAAAATTGATAAATAGGCTTGAACCAAAAACTACTTGGCTGAGAAAATTCAAGAATCACTAATTTGCTACCTGGTTGCAAAACCCTATAAATTTCACTCAATCCTTTTTCCAAGTTGGCAAAGTTGCGCACCCCAAAAGCCACCATGGCTGCATCAAATGTTTGGTCCTCAAAAGGAATAGCAGTGCTGTCACCGGTGATTAGTTGAATGCGTTCACTTAATCCTTTATCTGCAATTTTAATTCTGCCGTATTGCATCATTCCTTCTGAAATGTCGATCCCGGTAATTTTTTTTGGAGTAATTGTTTTATTGGCCATCAATGCCATGTCGGCTGTTCCTGTAGCAATATCTAATAAATGATTGATTTTTTGTTGACCAAAATAGGCAATGGCTTTTTTACGCCATCCTTGGTCAATCCCTAGACTTAAAAATCGGTTTAAAAAGTCATATCTTTTTGCAATATGATCGAACATGGTAGCAACCTGTTCTTTTTTAGCAGCATGGCTCGCTGTATAGGGTACTATTTTATCGTGTTCATATTCACTCATAGGGCAAAGATATTGATTTTGTGGATGCTTTGATTATCTTCGTTTTTCATGAAAGCAAGGATCTATAAATCTACTGGTAGCTGGTATAGCGTAAAGCTAGAAAATGGCCAATTTTGTCAAGCCCGCATTAAGGGGGTGATTAAATTAGATGCCATCACTTCTACCAATCCAATTGCAGTGGGCGATTGGGTAGAATGCGCTATGGAGGAGGATGTAGAGCAAGCTGTCATGATTCATCATATTATAGAAAGAGACAATTATGTGGCTAGACAGTCTCCCCATAATAAAAGGCAGCAACATATTATTGCCTCCAATATGGATCAATCTATTTTATTAGCAACATTAAAATCTCCTAAGACCTCACAGGGTTTTATAGACCGTTTTTTGGTCTCTTGTGAAGCCTTTCATATTCCTGCAATCATTGTATTCAACAAAGCTGACATATATGGGCCCGAAGAATTAGAAAGGTATGTGGAATTAGAAGCAATGTACCAGGCGGTTGGATATCAAGTGTTGTTAATTAGTATCGAACAAAAAATGGGCCTTGAACCTTTGGATGCATTATTAAAAAATAAAACTACATTAGTCAGTGGACATAGTGGTGTTGGTAAATCTTCTTTGATAAATTATTTGTTTCCTCACCTTGATTTAACTACACAGGAAGTAAGTGGATGGAGTGGCAAAGGAATGCACACGACTACTTTTGCTCAAATGTATGATTACCCTGGAGGTGGCGCTGTGATTGATACACCGGGCATGCGTGAATTAGGGTTGGTAAATTTAGCGAAAGAGGAATTAGCACAATATTTTCCAGAAATGCGTGCTAAAATGCAAGATTGTCAATTCAATAATTGTCAACACATCAATGAGCCAGGATGTGCGGTGAAAGCCGCCGTGGAAAAAGGCATTATTTCTGAAGCACGCTTTTTTAGTTATGTGGATTTATGGCATGGGATTGAAGAAAAAAAATACTAAACTACTTTATTCGCCAACTTTGTTTGTAGTATCTGGTGCATCGTTGTAATCGCTAAACCAAGAAGCATACTTGACATAATTATTGGAGATACGGTTGATCTCTCCATGAATTAAATCTTCCGAAACCATCTTCACTTTTTTTGCTGGCACACCTGCGTAAATACTTCCAGCTTCTACAATCGTCCCTTCTAATACTACCGCTCCAGCTGCGATAATCGCATTGGAATGCACCACACAGGCATCCATCACAATACTGCCCATTCCTATCAAAACATTGTCATGAATGGTACAACCATGCACCATGGCATTGTGACCAATCGATACATTGTTGCCAATATTGGTAGGGTGTTTTTGATAAGTACAATGAATAATGGCGCCATCTTGTACATTGACTTTATCGCCCATTTTAATATAATGCACATCGCCGCGAATCACCGCATTGAACCAGATAGAACAATCTGCCCCCATGGTTACTTCGCCCACAATGGTGGCATTGGGTGCAATAAAACAATTTTCACCAAATTGTGGTTCTTTTCCGTTAACGGGTAGTATGGTTGCCATAAAAATGCGACTTTTGTACTGCAATTTATACCGAATGTCCAGATTAAACAATAGACAATTTTTTTTACAGCATTTAGCGCAAACCTCCCCTAAGCCCATTGGGCTAGAAGTGGAACGTGCATCGGGCGTGTATATCTATGATACAGATGGGAAATCCTATGTGGATATGATTGCAGGATTTAGTGTTTGCAATATTGGACATAGTCATCCAAAAGTAATTGCTGCGATAGAGCAACAAATTAAACAGTACATGCATGTGATTGTGTATGGGGAATTTATTCAATCACCGCAGGTGCAATATGCAAAAGCATTATTGTCTTTATTACCCGAAAATTTACAATCCATTTATTTTACCAATAGTGGGGCAGAAGCTGCAGAGGGTGCCATGAAATTGGCGAAGCGTGTTACAAAGCGCACACGAATTGTTGCATTTGATGGCGCTTATCATGGCAGTACACAAGGGGCTTTGAGTGTAATGGGGGATGAATATTTTAGGAATGCGTATCGTCCATTATTACCAGACGTGTTGCATCTAAGATATAATAACATGGAGGATATTGAATTGATAGATCATCATGTAGCCTGTGTGATGGTGGAACCTGTACAAGCCGAAACTGGTGTAACAGCAGCTTCGGAACTATGGTTAAAAGCATTAAGAGCTAAATGCGATGCGCTATGTATTTTATTGATCTTTGATGAAATTCAATCTGGTTTTGGTAGAACAGGTACCTTATTTGCTTTTGAACAATATGGGGTAGTACCAGATATTTTATTGACAGGAAAAGCTTTGGGAGCAGGCTTGCCATTAGGGGCATTCATTAGTTCCCCAGCTATGATGGGTACATTGACCTATGCGCCTGTATTAGGCCATATCACTACATTTGGTGGAAATCCAGTATCATGTGCAGCAGGTAAAGCGGGCTTAGAAGTGCTACTTGAGTCGGGTTGGTTGGATGAAGTCAAAGCAAAAGAAAAATATTTGGTAGATGCATTCAATCATCCAGCAATTTTGAATAAACAACATAAAGGACTTTGGATGTCTTTGCAATTTGCAACGTCTGAAATCACTAAAAAAATTGCCGCTCATTGCGTGGCCAATGGCGTGATTACAGATTGGTTCTTATTTGCAGAAGATCGTATTCGAATAGCGCCACCATTGAGTATTTCGATGGATGAATTAACTATCGCTGTGCAAAAAATAAATGAAAGTATTGACCAGTCTTTATAATTAAATCAAACAATAAAGTTTAATTGGTCGTAGAATCATTTTTAGCAATCTCCTGTTCTGCAAAAACGTCTATACAAATTTTCGTACATAGGGATAATATGGTGGATATCAAATAATTTAGCCTGCTCTAATGCATTGTGCTTAAAGGCTTTTAATTGCGCATCATTTTTTAATAGTTCGATAGCTCTATTACTCATTGTAGCCACATCGCCCACATCTGCAGTGTAGCCTGTCTTTCCATCAATATTGATTTCGGCTAATCCTCCCGCATTGGAACTAATGACTGCTACACTGGAAGCCATTGCTTCTAATGCTACTAAACCAAAACTTTCATATTCAGAAGGTAATAAAAATAAATCACTCACTGCTAAAATATCTTCCATCTGTTCTTGCTTACCTAAGAAACGCACATCCGATTCAATTCCATACTGTCTTGCCAAGTCCTCTGCAATAGGACGTTCAGGGCCATCTCCCACCATCAATAATTTAGAAGGCGTAGCAGCGTGAATATTTTTAAATATTTCCATCACATGATCAATCCTTTTTATTTTTCTAAAATTAGAAGCATGTACCACAATTTTTTCGTCATGTGCAGCGACTACTTTTTTAAATGCGGCCAATGGTTTTTTATTAAATCTTTTTAAATCCACAAAATTATGAATCACCTCTATTTCTTTGCGGATCTCAAAATGTTTTAATGTTTCTTGTTTTAAGTTTTCGGATACTGCAGTAATCGCATCACTTTCATTGATAGAAAAAGTTACAACTGGTTCGTAGGTTTTATCTCGACCAACTAAAGTAATATCTGTACCATGCAAAGTAGTAATGACTGGAACCAACCTGCCTGTTTTTTGTTTTACAATTTGCTTTGCAGTATACGCAGCAGAAGCATGTGGGATCGCATAGTGTGCATGGATTAAATCCAAGTCATGGTTTAAAATGACATCTACCATCGTGCTTGCCAACGCTAATTCATAGGGAGGGAAGTCAAATAAAGGATAAGTAGGAACCCTTACCTCGTGGTAAAATATATTTTCGTGGAAACCATTTAAACGAACCGGTTGTTGGTAGGTAATAAAATGGATTTCATGTCCTTTATCTGCTAAAGCTTTTCCAAGTTCTGTGGCTAAGACACCACTACCACCAAAAGTAGGATAACATACTATTCCAATCTTCATTTTGCGCTATTGTGACTACAAAGAACAACTAAATAATCGATAAAATTTAGTTATATTTAATAAATTATTTGAAAGTTAAAACAAGCACATTATGCGTACAATTTTCCTTTTGCTTTTTGCCCTTCCATTGATGGCACAGGCGCAATCAAAGACAGACAGTACT
>CALPJR020000013.1 GCA_943323935.2 Bifidobacterium breve | reverse complement strand
GGGAACATTAATATTAGTATCATATTGATGATATAAAAGTAAAGTCCAAGACGCGCTATTCTATTATCCACAATTAATATTAGAATTAATTTTTGAAATAAAATCAAACTCAAAAATTTCTTAAAATAGTTTAATAAAAAAAGCATAGAAAATTATCTATGCTAAATCAATATTAATAAAGGCTTACAGAAGAAAAGTGAAATCTACATTTCCTTCATGTGCTCATCCATCCTTTCATTGTATTCCAATGGCTCATTTTTCCAATTCTTATTATAAGAAACAAACCAGCCTAACCAAATAGAACGTGATAGGCGCATTAAAATAGGTTGTATCAAAATCAATAAAAATATAGTAGTACCTAACCAGTAAAACATTCTGTTGTCATCTAATTCCCATGTCATACCAATTAATACTTTCCATGCAACAAACATAGCAACAAAATAGGCTACAGTCAATGCATAGCTTACATAACCAGTACCATAATAAAATCCCACCTCAATTTCAGTTTGCTGTCCACATACTGGACAGTGCTCATGCATTTTAGTGATATTGGATAAATCGTATGGATTGGAACCAGTGAACAGCTTACCTTCTCTACATCTAGGACACTTATTGGTGATGGTGCTGTACAGGTAGCTATTTTTCATGCCGCAAAGGTACCGAAAATTAAGGAGCTATCAATTGCTCCATCTGTATTCCTCTAGAACCTTTTATGAGTAGGGTATAGCCCTTCAATTGTTGTGCATGGAGCCAGGCTTTAGCCTCTTGAACTGTATCAAAATAAAGGTAGTTATGATCACAAGGTTTAAACTCAGAACCCACAAGTAATACATTTTCCCAATTCGTTTGTTTCAATTGGTCAATCAACATTTGATGTTCCATTAAAGTATCGGCGCCTAATTCTCTCATCCCACCTAAACAAACGATTTTATTATCTTTATTGATTTTAGCAAAATTCTCCACCGCTAATTTCATACTCGAAGGATTCGCATTGTAAGCATCTAAAATGACTTCGTTGTTATTCCATGTCAATAACTGTGAACGACTATTGGTTGGGATATAATTTTCAATGGCAGACTTTATTTTTTCATTGGGTACTTTAAAGTATTGTCCAATTGTAACAGCAGCTAAAACATTGGGTAGATTAAAATTGCCCACTAAATGTGTTTGGATAGAATCTATTTCAATGCCTTTTTTAATTTGGACAGACAACATACCATTATGATCTATCGCTTCTCCTTGAATTTGTCCTTGTTCTTTTCCATATCCAATCACATGTTGTATGCCTTGCGCCATTTGAACTAAGTAGTCAAAATCTTCCATTAAAAAAACAGTGCCATTGTTGGCCCTTAAAAAATCATATAGTTCACCTTTTCCTTTTTTCACACCTTCCACACCACCAAATCCTTCTAAATGTGCTTTGCCACAATTGGTGATCATGCCATGCGTAGGTAGGGTATAGGCACAATAACTTTCAATTTCTTTTTGGTGATTGGCACCCATTTCAATCACGGCTATTTCAGCATCTTTAGGGATGCTTAATAAAGTCAATGGTACACCAATATGGTTGTTTAAATTTCCCTGTGTAGTATAGGTTTTCAAATGGCTTGCTAAAACAGCATAGACCAATTCTTTAGTGGTTGTTTTTCCATTGCTACCAGTGATGGCAATGAATGGAATATTGAATTGTTGACGATGGTATTTTGCTAATGCTTGTAGGGTAGATAATACATCATCCACATATATGATGCTATCTTGAATTGCCGAACTGTTAGGAATGTCCTCATCCACAATGGCATAAGCCGCACCTGCTTCCAATGCTGCCATTGCAAAAGCATTGCCATTAAAATTAGGTCCTTTTAATGCAAAGTATAGATCGCCTGATTTAAGTTTTCTGGTATCTGTTACAACAGATGGGTGTGTGGTGTAAATGGAATATAAATCTTCGATTGATCCAAGCTTCATAGCAATTAATTTAGCTTTTTGCCATCAATAAACAGGTAGCAGTTGCTACAAGTCCTTCTTCTCTTCCTGTAAAACCCATCGTTTCTGTAGTAGTGGCTTTGATAGAAATATCCTTATTGCCAATATGTAAAATGGATGCGATACATTCCTGCATAGCGATCACGTATGGCTTTATTTTTGGCGCTTCTAAACAAAGTGTGGCGTCAATATTAACTATTTGATAGCCTTCTGCAGTAATTAAATCGTAGGTTCTTTGCAATAAAATCTTACTATCAATATTCTTAAATGTATTGTCTGAGTCAGGGAAATGTGTGCCAATATCACCTAGGCTTAATGCACCTAATAGGGCATCGCAAATAGCATGTAATAAAACATCTGCGTCACTGTGTCCTAAAGCTCCTTTGTGGTGTGGAATAAGAATCCCTCCAATCCATAAATCCCTACCTTCTACCAATTGATGAAAATCTATGCCTGAACCTATGCGTAGTTTCATTAAAAGATATTTTTAATTTTCTGCAATAAATTAGGCTTCTCTTCTTTGCCATCTGGTGTGTCCATTCCAAAAGCAGAAATAGCACATCTAAAACCTATTGTGCTGTTAGATTTATCTTGATCTAAATACCTTCTTGTTCCAGGATTTAACCAATAAGGGCGATCTTTCCAGCTACCACCTTTGTACACTCTTGACTTGTTAGATATCAAAGTATTTGTACCTGTTTCATAACTGGAGGTGTTGGCATCATCACCATCTAAAACGTTATTTCCTCTGTAGGGATTAAAATCATCCATATCAATACTATTCATTGGACGATAGATATCTGCTACCCATTCGTTTACATTGCCACTTAAATTGTATAAGCCCAATGGGTTTTGCAAAAAGCTATTGGTTTTGCTTGGAAAACCAGCACCATCATTTGCATACCCAACCATACCCATATAGTCCCCACTACCATTTTTAAAGTTCGCCATGAACATACCACGCTTATTCTTATCTTTTTTGCTATTTTTTCCTGTTGGGTTATTTCTTAAACCGTCATTTCCACTTGAACTCCATGGATAGGGTGAATCAGATGAGATGATACTAGCATTGGGTGTCCCTGAATTAGATCCTGCTTTAGGATTATTAAAATTGGAGATATAGTTTTTGCCACTAGACACTTTTGCAGCATATTCCCATTCTGCTTCTGTAGGTAATCTAAAGTCTGGAATCAAAACATAATCCCCTAAGTTTTTATTCTTAGCTCTTGTATTAGAAGGAATTGGTGTCGTTTTTTTATTGCTATCAACTAGACTGTTATTGGTCTCCATTTTACCTATGTAAGGTTTAGTTGGATCAATTAAGCCATATTTGATTAATGTTTTTTCATTTGCTCTATCTGTTCTCCATCTGCAATAAGCATTGGCTTGCTCCCAACTTACCCCAACCACTGGGTAGTCATTGAATGCTTTAGTCCTAAAATAACCCTCTACCATTGGTTCATTGTAAGCAAGATCTGTCCTCCATACTAATGTATCAGGTAGTGCAGCTTTCACAATTGAATCCTTGCCTAATGGGATAAAAACACGTTCAAGCCATTTTATATAGTTTCTATACTGCTTATTGCTTACTTCATATTGGTCGATTCTAAAAGAACTTACAGTCACTCTGCGCAAATTATTGTTCCAATCGCCCATGATATTTTCCTGATTCATACCCATGGCGAATGTGCCACCTCTTATTAAAATGGTGCTATCGTATGGGTCGTCTTTAGAGGCAAATGCAACTTGATTGCTTTGTTTACTATCAAATTGAGCGATCATTTTTGGGCCTATAAAAAGTACCGCAAAAAATAATAATATGCTATTAATAAAATTCATCTGTTTTGTTTAATCAGTGCTGTTAAAAATCTTCTGCGAATATACTTGCTTTTTCACTCATTTATTCAATTGCAAATAGATTCTTATGTTAGTAAAACCCTAATTTTAGGGTATGAAACTTAGAGTTTTAACATTTTTTTTATTTGGATGCTGCTTTTCTCCTCAGGTATGGGGACAGGTAGGCATGCTTTCTAAAGGAAATTGGGTTAAAATAGCTGTACCAAACGAGGGTGTTTATCAGTTGACTGGTGCGCAAATTAAAGCGATGGGTTTTACTGGGAAATTAAATGCGAATCAAGTGCAGTTATATGGGATGGACTTGGCAAATCTTAGCGAAAAAGTACCGAATACCTTGCCTGATAGTTTAACAGAAATGGCTATTGAAATGCAGGATGGGGGAGATGGGATTTTTGACGACCAGGATCAATTTTTGTTCTATGCACAAGGGCATTATAAATGGGTTAACTCAAACCTTCTTGAAGCACCAATTCGTCAAAAAATCACAAGCAGTGATTCCTTATATTTTTTCCTTCGCATTGGAACAAATGGAAAAAGAATTACTAGTTTTAACAAGACTGGTCCTGCTTCAAAAATAGTACAAACTTATATGGCCAAGTGGCTGATAGAAAAGGATAGTATTAATATTTTAAATAGCGGTAAAATTTGGTTAGGTGACCCTATGGGGATTGGCCTTGGTAAAAAAACTACGCTGTCCTTCCCGCTTAATTTGGAAGGCTTGCAATTCAGTGCACCGATAATTTTTCAGAGTCAATTGGCTGCTTCCACTTATCAAACAGATGCCACATTTGCAATGAAGTTGAATGATCAGGTATTGAGTACAAAATTGTTGAATCCCGTTTCAGGATTAATTTTTGATGATGCTTATAAAATACGTTTTGATAGCAGTACCATTTGGTTAGACAAATCTAAAGTCTTAAAGGTTGGACAAAGCCTAACCAATATGAACCTGCAAGTAGATTTTAATGCATCAACTGGCTCCACTGGTTGGATTGATTTTTTGGCATTACAAGGGCAAAGAACAATTGGATATTGGGGCAATACAGGTTTTGGGTTTGACTATCAAACAAGTAAACCTATGGATCAATTGGTTGAATTTGAAATTCAAAATGCAACCACTCAAACCAGGGTTTGGGACTTGAGTCAATACCTACAACCTATGTCATTGAGCACACAAATGGGTCAAAATGCCATTGCTACATTTAAGGTTGCTGATAATGCACAAAAATATTTTTATGTCTTTGAGGCCAATAAAATTAGTACAGCGCAATTTTCTAGTGTGATCCGAAATGATAGTAGTTTCTCTTTAAGCCCCTTAGATTATATCATCATTTCGGCACCTGATTATCTTCCAGCAGCAAAGGCCCTTCAATTGTTTCATGAAAAGCAAAATGGATACAAGGTAGGATTATTTAATGCTACCCAAGTATACAACGAAATGGCAAGTGGACAATCTTCGCATATTGCTATTCGAAATTTTATAAAATATACCATTGAACAATCCAAATTAAAAAATCAAGTTAGCCCTGCTTATGTTTTATTATTAGGGATGGGTAATTTCAATGCACAAAAAATTCAAATCAATAAAGAATTGCCAGTTTATACAAGTGAGGTGTCCAATGCCATTTTAACTTCATATAGTTCGGATGATTTTTACGCAATACAACAAGCAGGCAAACAAATTCAGTTTACTCAGACGATTGATTCAATTAGTTTGGCTATTGGCAGGATTCCAGCAAGAACCATTGCAGAAGCCAATAAAATGGTGGAAAAATTAATCCAATACCAATCCAACAAAAAAATGGGGCTTTGGCAAAACCAATTGACTTGGGTTGCAGATGATGCAGATTATAATTTACATCTTCAAGACGCAGAGGAAATCATAGGTAATTTAAAAACAAAAACAGCAAATTGGAATCATAAAAAGTTGTATTTGGATTTATTTAAAGCGAGCCAAACTTTGACTGGGAATACCTATCCAGATGTCAATAAAGCAATACAAGAGTCCGTACAAGCTGGTACATTGGTCTTGAATTATACAGGCCATGGAAATTATTTACGCTTAACCGAGGAGGCAGTCATTTCTAAATCAGAAATGCAGTCATGGGATAATGCTGGTAAATTACCAATCATGGTCACCGCCTCTTGTGATTTTGCACCTTATGACCAACCTGGAACTGCTCCAATTGGTTTTGATGCTTTGATGCAAAATGAAAAAGGAATTATTGCATTGGTGGCGGCCAATAGGCTCGTGTTTGCATATAGTAATAAGCAAATTAATGATGCATTCATGCAGGCATTATTAGTGCCAAATTCTAATGGTCAATTTATGTCAATTGGGCAAGCCTTGCAAGCTGCAAAAAAATATAATTTTAGTAGAAATGGAGATCGGTTAAATGCATTTAAGTTTGGCTTAATGGGTGACCCAGCCATGCGCATAGTACAGCCAAAATACCAAATCAAATGTACCGAATTGAATCAATTACCCTGGTCGGACACTTTATATTTAAAGGCAGGTGGAAAGTATACACTAAAAGGAAATTTGTCTGCAAAAAGTCAAACCCTTCAAAATTTCAAGGGCTCCATTGACATGGTTTTATGGGATGCTCCAAGCACAAAAAAAACTTTAGCGAATCAAACTAATAGTCAATCTGTTGCAATCGAAACACAGGAAAAAGCACTCTTTAAAGGAAAGGCCACAGTTCAAAATGGACAATTTGAAATCAGTTTCATCCTTCCTGGCAATTTGCCATCTTCCAATTCAGCGGCACTTAAATTACAGCTATACGCTTATAATGATACAGCTGATGCAAGTATGCAATTGCAATCCATTTTTATTCAAGGTTCAGCCACTCAAAATAGACAAGATACCACCGGTCCGGTCATCTACACCTATATTAATACACCTACTTTTAAACCTGGTGACTGGGTAAGTGCACCATCTACTTTATTTGTGACATTAAAAGATAGTTCGGGAATACAGTCTTCGGGAAATGAATTGGGGCAGGATTTAAAATTAATTATTGACGACACCCTGGTGAAAAATTACAACCTGAATGCCTTTTTCACTTACGATGAAAATCAATATCAGTCGGGGTTAATTCAATATCCGTTACCAGTTTTGGAAGAGGGGAAACATAAATTGATCGTTAAGGCCTGGGATTTGTTAGGCAATGTTTCCAAAGACACTATATGGATAGAAGTGCCAAGCAAAAAAAATAGAAATATTCGAAATCTAAGTATTAGCCCAAATCCTGTGCAAACCAATGCAAGATTTAGTTTTGAGCTCAATAATAGTAAAGACCCAATACTAGTGCAATTAGATGTCTTTGATGCCAGTGGAAGGGTACATTTTTCTACAAGCCAAAAAATGCAGCCTACAAGTAATAAAATTGTAATTGATTGGAATGGAAAAACGACTGGTGGAGGCTTATTGGCACCAGGAAAGTATTATTATAAAGTCATTGTTCAACAAAATGGGCTCTTAGAACAAATGTTAAATGGGTTATTAAAGTTTTAAATATTGATTTCTAGGATTATCTTTACCAATATCGAATATTAAAGCATTTGAGTATGATTAAAATTGCCTCAATCAAAACAGCATTCTTTGTAGTTTTATTTTTTGTAGCGAATTCAATTTCAGCACAAAGATCCCTTAGATTACAAAGTACCGCTGTACCATTCATGATGATATCTCCGGATGCAAGGTCAGGTGGTATGGGTAATTTGTCTATTGCTATGTCACCAGAAGCGAATGATCTTTTTGGCAACACTGCAAAGATCCCTTTTCTTAATGATAATCGTGGTTTTCTAATCAATTATACACCATGGTTAAAGGACTTAGGATTGAATGATGTCTATTTAGCAAGTGCTGGTTATTTTAAAAAATTAAATAATTTTAGTGGTATCAATAGTTCTTTACGTTTTTTTAGTTTAGGGAATATCGATTTTACAGACGAGTCTGGGCAATCTACTTTACCCTCTCAAAGACCTTCAGAATTTAGCTATGATTTTGGGTATAATATTTTATTAACAGATGCCTTGAGTATGGGTGTGACTTTAAGGTATATCCATTCAAGATTGGTGCAGGGTTCATATGGTACCAATGGCACCAATTTCAAGGCTGGTAATACTTTTGCAGGAGATATTAGTTTATTCTACAAACAAAATGAAGACTTAGAAGGCTTTCATGCAGGTTTGGTTTTATCCAATTTAGGAGGTAAAGTCAGCTATTCTAATGAGCAAAAAAATAAATATTTTATTCCAGCAAATATTGGATTGGGTCTAGCTTATTTGAGCAGATTTGACTCAGAGAATTCATTAGAAATGGGGGTGGATATAAATCGTTTAATGGTGCCTGCAAGTCCAGGCAGTGGTGATCCAGAAGTGGTTGATCAGTATTTTTCTCAATCTGTTGTTTCAAGTTGGTTTAATTCTTTTTCTAATAAATACGGCATGCCTTTATCTGAATCCTTAAAAGTATCCCTAGGTGCTGAATATAATTATGCAGACCGATTTCATTTGAGGGCTGGCTATTTTATAGACAATAATAAGAACTTAGGCAGCATGCAATATTTTACAGTTGGCTCAAGCTTCCAATACCAACAGTCTAAATTCAATATTTCCTATTTGGTTCCTACGGGGGGTGGTATCACAAGAAATCCATTGTCAAATACCTTACGTTTTGGCTCCATTTTTTACTTCTAAATTATTTGTTAACTAAAGCAGTCTCGCTTCAATTTACCTGCTTTTTTAACTACTTTTGTGGCACATGTCTACAATCATTCCCATTGTGAACCACAGCCATCATCCTTTGCCTGCATATGCAACGCAAGGGTCTTCTGGGCTAGATCTACGCGCATTTATCACCTCGCCCATTCATTTGGCGCCATTAGAGCGTGTTTTGATTCCTACAGGAATACATATTGCTATGCCAAATCATTTAGAGGCACAAATCCGACCTAGAAGTGGACTTGCGATCAAACAAGGGTTGACTTGTTTAAATACTCCTGGTACCATCGATGCAGATTATAGAGGGGAGATCAAAGTTATTTTGATCAACTTGTCTAATGAGATTCAAGTGATTCAAGACGGTGATCGGATTGCCCAAATCGTTTTTCAACAAGTCGAAAAAATGGAATGGCAATTAGTAGAAAATTTGGAGATAACCCAAAGAGGTGAGGGCGGATTTGGGCATACAGGTAAAATATAAAACGACCACATGCAAATTGTAAAAAATAGTCTTTATTTGATTTTGATACTTTTAACTGCGGCATGTGCTAATGTCAAGAAGGTACAAGTGATTCAAAATGCATTGGCTGTTAAAGTTTTACCGGATTCTGCAGCATTGGCAGAAAAAGCAAGATTAGATTCTGTATTAATGGTAAAGGGTATTGTCAATAATATTGCACATACTAAGATTGGCTTCAATACCATGAATGCGAAGTTGAAAATGGATTATGAAACTAGTAAGAATAAAGACAGTTATATCGCTAATCTAAGCATTCAGAAAGATAGCTTTATGTACATTACCATCAGAGGGGCCATGGGGGTGATTGGTTTAAAAGCATTTATCAATAAAGACAGTGTTGTCCTGATTTTCCCATTATCCAAAAAAACAGAAAGACATCCATTATCCTATTTACAAGAAGTGGTAAAAATTCCTTTAAATTATCAAACCATCGAAGACTTGGTGATAGGCAATCCAATTTTTATGGATAGCATTGATATCATTTCCTATAAAGTAATGAATGAAAGACTACAAGTAAGTTTAATGGGAAAATTATTCAAAAATTTGATTATACTCAGTGAGGATAATTCAAAGCTGGTTGAATTAAAACTAGACGATGTGGATATGACGAAACATAGAACCTGTGATATCAATTATAGTCAACACACTTTAGTAAAAAATATACAGTTCCCTCTTTATAGAACTATTTCAATCAATGCACAAACCAAATTAGATATTGGAATGGAAATCAAGGAATTTAATTTTGATGAACCTTTGAAATACACTTTTACTATTCCAAAAACAGGCAGACGAAAATAATAAAGTGAAAAATGAATCCTATGCTTAAAAAATGGACAATCCTTATCTGTATTTGTTTAGCCTTTTGCTCGAATCATGCCATTGCACAAAATGGTAATTCTAGAGATGATTTGCAAAAACAAGCGCAGACTTTACAAAAAGAATTAGATGATTTAAATAGATTATTAGATCAAACTAAGAATAATAAAAAAAGTTCATTAGCTCAATTAGCATTGATTAGAAATAAAATCTCAAAAAGACAGGCATTGATCAATGGTATCTCTAAGCAGGTAAAAGTGCTAGATGATGCAATTCTGAGTAATCAAAAAGATGTAAAGCGTTTGAACAACGAATTAGATACTTTAAAATATAGATATGCAAAAAGTATCGTATTCGCTTATCAAAGTAGAAGTGGATACGAGTACCTTAATTTTTTATTTTCAGCTGGAAGTTTTAATGATGCAGTAAAACGGATTACTTATTTAAAAAGCTATCGTCAGAATAGAGAAACTCAAGCCATGGCTATTGGTCTATCCGAAAATAATTTGAAATCTAAAATCAATATCTTAAGTGAGAATAAACAGGATCGCATTAAAACCCTGTCTGCACAAACTGTACAGTTGAAAGTATTGCAAGAGGATAGAAAGGAACAGGACAAAGTGGTGAAACAATTAAAAAATAAGGAGCAAGAAATCACCACACAGGTAAGACAAAAAGAAGCCCAAAGAAGAAAGATGCAGGCAGCTATCGCAGCGGTCATTAAAAGAGAAATGCAGGAAGCTGTAAAAAGAGAGAATGAGCGTCTTGCAAAACTAAAAGCATCCAATGTCGGGAATAATAAAACAAGCCCTTCAGCAGAAGAGAAGACAAAGTCAATTCCAAATGTGAGTAAGGTGGAAGGGGGTTTAAAAAGCACAACAAGTAATCGTCCTTACTCGGCACTTGAAACGACAGAAGAGGGTAGAGAAACATCCATCTCTTTTGAAAATAACAAAGGAGGGCTTCCTTGGCCAGTAGCTACTGGAATTGTCAATATTCATTTTGGTGTAGAGAGCATCCCAGGTACTAAATTGGATCGTAAAAGTGATGGCATCGAATTGGCAGTTCCTAAAGGGACCACGGTTAAAAGTGTAGCCAATGGTACCGTAGTATATGTGGGAGATGTCAATGGAGACAAAACAGTTTTAATTAAACATGGTAAATATTTTACAGCATTTTCTTGCCTTAGTAGCGCATCTGTAAGCAATGGACAAGAAGTGAAGGCTGGAACCGTCATTGGCCGTTCGGGGATTAATTTAGACGGAGAAGGCGCTGTTTTATTCTCTATTTGTAATGAAAAAGCAGTATATTTTGATCCTGAAAATTGGTTAAAAGCCAAAAGGTAGAAGCCAGTTTCAGACTTTAAAATTGTCATCATGCCAAAATGCATTTTAGCACTGGATCAAGGTACAACAAGTAGCCGTGCTATTTTATTTGACCAAGAAGGTCTAATTATAGCTAACGCTCAAAAAGAATTCACACAAATCTTTCCATCACCAGGTTGGGTGGAGCATGATCCAATGGAAATTTGGAGTACTCAAATTGGTGTCGCTTCCGAAGTCATTTCGAAGCATGGCATTGACAAGTTTGATATTGCAGCAATTGGTATCACCAATCAACGTGAAACCACAGTTGTTTGGAATAAGATAACGGGTATGCCAATTTACAATGCCATTGTTTGGCAGGATAGAAGGACGGCAGACTTTTGCGACCAATTAAAACAAGAAGGCAAGCAAGCTTTTATTCAAGAAAAAACTGGTCTAATTATTGACGCCTATTTTTCGGCTTCTAAAATAAAATGGATTTTGGATCATGTGGAAGGCGCAAGAGCGCAAGCCGAAAAAGGGGAACTTTGTTTTGGCACTATTGATAGCTGGTTGGTTTGGAAATTGACCAATGGTGCGCAACATATCACAGATGCGACCAATGCATCCAGAACAATGCTTTTTAATATTCATGAATTAAAATGGGATACTACTTTATTGGAATTATTCAATATCCCTATTGCCATCTTACCTGAAGTAAAAAGTAGCAGCGAAGTATACGGCCACACAGATTTATTGGTCACCAATCAACAAATTCCAATTGCAGGCATCGCTGGAGACCAACAAGCAGCATTGTTTGGACAAATTTGTACAGCACCGGGCATGGTTAAAAACACTTATGGTACCGGATGTTTTATGTTAATGCATACAGGAGAGCAAGCATTTATTTCAAAAAATAATTTATTAACGACCATTGCATTGCAACGAAATGGTAAGACATTTTATGCACTAGAAGGAAGTGTATTTATTGGTGGCGCAGTCGTGCAGTGGCTTAGAGACGGACTCAATATTATTCGTGATTCAGATCAAGTAGAAAGCTTAGCTGCTCAAGTAAAGGATACAGATGGCGTGTATATGGTGCCTGCATTTGCTGGCCTAGGTGCGCCCTACTGGAATCAACATGCTAAGGGCACCATCACTGGTATTACAAGAGGCACCAATGCCGCGCATATTGCACGCGCTGCATTAGAAAGTATCGCTTATCAAACCTATGATGTTTTAAAGGCCATGGAATCCGATGCGCAAATTCCAATCGCAGAATTAAGAGTCGATGGAGGTGCCACAAAAAATAATTTATTGATGCAGTTTCAATCCAATATTTTAAACACAAAAGTAATTCGACCAACCATCATAGAAACGACCGCATTGGGTGCAGCGTATTTAGCTGGTTTGGCGATTGGTTTTTGGGAAGATGAAACTGAAATTGCTGCAAAATGGAAAGTAGATCAAGTTTTTAATCCCATCTTAGCGCAAGCAGCTATTCAAAAAGGCATTGAAGGTTGGAAAAAAGCAATTCAAATGACCAATAT
>CALPJR020000012.1 GCA_943323935.2 Bifidobacterium breve | reverse complement strand
TTTTGCCACGAATGAAAGTTTCACTTTATTTTTATTGGGCGCCTCTCCTGGTGTGGGTGAAAAATTGAAGGCAATGATTTTACAACAATATCCTAATTGTAAAATAGTGGGTATCTATGTTCCTCCTTTTATGTCCGTATTTGATGCAACAGAAAATAAAAAAATGGTAGATGCTGTGAATGCAGCTGCACCAGATATTGTACTTGTAAGTTTAACTGCGCCTAAACAAGATTTATGGATCACACAAAATAAAGCGCAACTACATCCTGCATTGTATGTAGGCATTGGTGGCGCTTTTGAAGTGATGGCGGGCTTAGCAAAAAGAGCACCCAAGTGGATGCATGGCGCTGGACTAGAATGGTTCTATCGTTTAATCCAAGAACCTAAAAGAATGTACCGCCGTTATTTGATTGAAGCACCTTTATTTATTCCATTAGTGATTTTAGATAGAATTAAAAAATTCAAATAAACTGGTTTCTGTTGGCAGCTCCAGCTTCTTTCTTAACCTGTACCTACTTAACTCTACACCACGTAATGATATATTCATTAATTGTGCAATTTCTTTAGTAGATAAATTTAGCCTCAGAAAAGTACATAGCTTTAATTCATTCGCCGTGAGCTTTGGGTATTTTTGTTTTAGATTCATGGTAAAGGAATTATGAGCCTTGTCAAAATGATAGACAAAATTTTCCCAGTCGTTGTCCATTTTTTCGGCATCATTAATCACCTTAATCATTTTCTTTAATTCTTCTAAACCAGATGAATTTTCAAGCACTTTTGTCATTTTAGACATATGCGTTTTTAAGTTTGACAATAATTCTCCCTTCTGCACTAAGTGCATTGTAAAGTTGAGCAGCTCTGTATTTTTATTATCAATTTCTAATTGTAATTTTTCATTTTTGATTTCCGTAACTGTATTCTTTGCTTTATCAATTTCTAGTTGCTTTAAATAGTTTAATTGTTTTTGTTCCTCCTCATGCTTTTTTTGTTGTGTATCAAATTTTTTCTTTTGCCAACGGATGAGTGTAAGGACAATCAAGAAAAATAAGATCACATAGCCTGCGTATGCCAATTCTGATAAATACCATGGCGGCAAGATTGTAAAGGCATAACTAGCTATTTCGGATTCTTCTCCAAAATTATTTCTAACTTTTATTTCAAAAGTATAATTGCCTGCCGGCATATTGGTATATTCCTTCTCTGTTTTATTACTCCACTTTGACCAGTTTTTATCTAGCCCCCTCAGTCGATAGCTATACTCCAAGTTGTTTTGCAAACCAAACAAAGAGGATGCGAATTCAAAATGTAGATTACCCCATTGCTTTTTTAATTTCGGCGCAGTCTGTAAGGGTTGTATTTGCTTTTCGTTGAGATTACCAAAATAGCCTCCATACAAAACACTATCCTTTTCACCCAACATCCTTACTTCTCTTATCTGTACTTGTAATTTATAATTGCTCTTTTTATATTTTGCGTAGTTGATATTGATTAATCCATTCTCTGCAGCTACAAAGATGTTGTTTTCGTTCACTGGATACACCATCTCAAAACCACTCAGTAATCGGTTATTTAGTTCTGATATATAAATAATTTTTGGCGTCTTCTCGCTCATATCTACCACACCTAGTTGCTTCTCGTGCACGAACCAGATATGTCCTTCCTTATCCTCCTTTAAATATCGTAGACTCTGATTGCCTAATAATTTTTGATAGGATGCATGTGGCTCAAATTGGTCCATCTGTTCATTGTAAGCATAGACGCCTTTTTCTGTGGCTACAACAAGTTCGTCTTTGATGGTATACACATGGTTATTTAAGATAGAGGGCAATCCATTTTTATTGGTGTATAATTTTGGTGTACTATCTCCTCCACTGGTATCTTTTTTTATTTTATACAATCCATGGAATGGATGGGATACCCATATATAGTTTCCTTCATTCACTGCCACATACCTGGAAGACTCTGTATAGTCCTGTAATGTTTTTGAATTAAAACTATTTCCATTTGCTGATAAGTAGACAAGGCCAGTGTAATTGCCTGCTACAATATTATTGGTGCCTAAGCCATCGCGTATCAATTGAAAATTCCAAAACCCTTGTTGGTTATTTATCTGTCTTGCTTTATTATTTTCTACTAAAAATGCGCCTTCATGGTGTGCTAAAAATAATTGTTCATTAATATTTGCTAAGCCCCATACCTGTCCTGCTGTATTTGCAATCGTGTTAAATATGCCACGATTAAAACTTAAATCCCCCAAGCCTTGAATGGGCACACTGTACAATCCACTAGATGTACCTACATACAATTGATCCTTATGAAGGACTGTTGCATAAGCCGATGCGTCTTGGTAATTAGGGTTGATATGTTTGATTGCTTTATTAAAACCAACACAATCAATTCCATTGTTCAAACCTACCCATAAATTATTTTGGTTGTCGGCGAAGATGGAAAGGACATCATAGTTCTGTAAACCTTCGGGCTTGGATAAACTTTGAATCATCCCCCCTTTTTCGTCGATGATCATGACCCCAGAATTGGCTGTTCCAATCCCTATCCATTCATTATTAATAGCAGTTGCCGTATAAATACGTTGGTTTTCTAAATATTGGGTGGTAGGGGTGCTGATTTTGATTGCCCCATTACTACCATATTGATAGAGCCCATTTTTTAAAGTGGCGATAATGAGGGCGTCTTTGATAGATAGGATAGCAGTGACTTCGACATTGGTTAAATTATTCGAATTAAGTGGCTGCCACTTTTCATTTTCAAAGACAAATAGCCCTGTTTTTTTATCATGGGCATACAATTTGCCCTTAGCTTCCCCCAAAAAGCTCCAATTGGTTGGCGCTAATCCGATACTTACCTTCTTACGAGCATAGCGGATGATATTTTTGGAGGTTCTAAAAAAGATTTCATTATTATAATAAGCGATATCCCAAACGTCTGCAAAATTGCGCTCATTTTCCGGTAATTGGTCTACCAAACTATGGTAAACCAGACCGCCATTGGCGCCTGGACTAAAATAGCCTAACTCATCCTGCCCACCTACATAAATATGATTATCACTCCCAATGGTCACCGATCTTACGATGGTTTTATTGGGTAGGGGGTACAATTTCCAAAAACTACCATCAAAACTTAATAAACCTTCGTTGTTGGCTACATAGATAATACCATTTTTATCCTGTTTGAAATCCCAGTTTTGAAGCCCCGCTTTGTAGTCGATTTTGGAATAATTAAGGATTTCTGGCAAGCCAATCGTGTTTTGACCCACTCCAAAAAAGGGAATCAGGAGTAAAATCCAAATGCTGGGGTTTAAGCCTATTCTTTTCAATGATGTAGTAGTTGTTTTTTTCATTGATGTATGCATGATGTAGTATTGATGTAATGAAATTACCTGTTTTAAGCATATAAATCAAATTTGATGTAGTAATGATGTAGTTAACATTATGGTAATATGAGGTAATCTCTGCAATTTTAGCTTCCTGAATATTACTTTTTTCATGAATGCAAACGTTTGTTAAAGCTTTTTATACAAAATCTGGAGACCTATTCCACAAGATGTTATAAAAACCTAGAAACAATGATTTTCATTCTTGAATTCAGTCTATTTAGGGCTTAAACCAAAAAAATTGATTTTTCACAATTAACCAAGTACTTATGAAATTAAAACTCAGGATTTTGTTGTCATCTGCCTTTGTTTTATGCTTGATGGTGGGGGCATATGCTCAAAACATCCAGTTTAAAGGCAAAGTCAATAATAAAGCCACCGGCGAGCAGCTTGCTGGAGCGACTATTATTGTAAAAGGAACTAAACAATCCACAGTATCTGACCAAAATGGTCAATTCGTTATTAATATACCATCTAAAGGAGCCAATTTGGTTGTTTCTTTTGTTGGGATGACTTCGATTGAACGATTTGTGAACGCTTCTAGCAAAACTGACTTTCTTTTAGAAACTAGCAATGCTAGCAATTTAGAGGATGTGATTGTAGTTGGATACGGTTCTCAGAAAATAACAAAAGTTTCTGGTGCTATTTCTACTATTAAAAGCGCCGATATCGAAAAAATTAACGCTGTAAGAACCGAAGAAGCTTTACAAGGTAGAGCAGCTGGTGTAAACGTAATTCAAGGTGGATCGCCTGGCGCTAAACCTACTGTATTAATTAGAGGTATTCCTTCATTTACTGGTACGGACCCAACAGTGATTATTGATGGAGTGCAACAATCTCTAGTGGACTTGAATTCTATCAATCCTGCAGACATTGAAACCATTAACGTACTTAAAGACGCTGCGACTACCGCCATTTATGGTGTTAAAGGAGGAAATGGTGTGATTGTGGTTACAACAAAATCTGGTAGAAGGAATCAAAAAACTGAATTCACTTTTAGTAGTAATTATGGTATGCAACAAGTAACCAATATGATTGGTACTTTAAATGCCTCTGAATATGGTGCGATGATCAATGAAGGTAGCACAACAGCTGGTGGACCAGTGATCTTCCCTAACCTATCTACTTTAGGCGTGGGTAATAACTGGCAAAAAGAAGTATTTAAAGATGCGCCTGTTCAGATCTATTCTTTGAACGCAAAAGGTGGTAGCGAGAAAATGACTTATTTATTGAGTGCTGGTTATTTAAATCAATCAGGTATCGTTGGCGGTGCTGATAAATCTAATTTTACTAGAGGTAACTTTACAGCTAACTTAAGCTTTGACTTAAGCGCTAAATTAAAATTAATCATCAACGCAAGTGCTTTGACTTTAGAATCTAAAGGCATTGCAGAAAATTCTTTCAATAGCGTATTAGGATCTGCTTTGAATTTTGACCCTACTGTGTCTCTTTTAAATACAGCTAATAAGGCTAGTAAATACGGGTATAGTAATTTATTACTTTCAGAAATTTTCAACCCACTTTCGGTACTTGAAAATACCTATAACAAAAACGCAGGTACTAAATTATACGGTAAGTTTGAATTGCAATACAATGTAGCTAAAAACTTAAGTTTGATTTCTCGTTTTGGTTACACAAAATATGATGGTAATGCAAAATCATTTACCCCACTTGCATTTTATGGTCCTTTAAACGTGGACAATTCAATGAATGTGGATGGGTCTGCTGTAGTTGGTAAACACAACAGAATCGCACACGAAAAAACAAGTAACTTCAATTACACTTTTGAGAATTACTTTGATTATAATTTAAAGCGCAACGAACATACTTTTAATTTAATTGGTGGTATTGCTGCTTCTAAATTAACTGGTAACGCTGCAGGCGCAACAAGACAAGATGTTCCATTTAATTCTTGGGAGTTTGCAGATTTCACAGCAGCTACCGGCGCTAACACGGCTACTAACACAGATGCATTATCTGGTTACTACTATCAATACTTTAGAAAAAATATTTCTTATTTTGGTCGTTTAAACTATGACTATAGTGAAAGATATTTAGCTTCAGTTTCTGCGCGTCGTGATGGATCTATTGCTTTTGGTAAAGAAAACCAATTTGGTAATTTCTATGCCACTTCATTAGGATGGGTTGTTTCTAACGAAAAATTCTTTAGTAGCAAAATGGTGAACTTCTTTAAAATAAGAGGAAGTTATGGTACAACTGGTAATGAGAATGTAAACCCTCAATTTGTTGGAATCATCACTGGTGGCCCTAGCTATGGTCCAACTGCAAATAGCAATGGTTATAGCTTTGGTGAAGTATTTACTACAGGTTCAACCATTGGATCTGCTGCTAACAATGCTTTAAGATGGGAAAAACAAGTTCAATCAAATATTGGTTTTGATTTAACTTTTGCAAATAATCATTTTACAATCAATGCGGACTATTTCAATAAGTCAGTGGATGGTTTATTATTTACACCTTCTGCTTCTTTATATCTTGGTACAGTGCCTATTCCTCAAGCGAATATCGGTACCACTAAGAGCAGCGGTTTTGATGTAACATTAAACTACCGCAATAGCCCTAATAAAAAAGTACAATTTAATTCAGCATTGACATTTACGACTGCTACCAACGAGGTAACTTCTACCAATTCTGATGGAACTGCTAAGATTTTAGGTGGTTATTATTTTAATGGACAATCTCAGTCTGTGACTGTTTTTGAAAAAGGATTTACACCTGGTTATTTTTATGGATTTAAAACAAATGGTTTATTCCAAAATGCTGCCGAAGTTGCTGCTTCACCTAAACAAGCTGGAGCACAAGCAGGTGACATTAAGTATGTAGATATGAACGGTGACAATGTGATTGACGCTTTGGATAAAACTAAAATTGGTGATCCATTTGCAAAATTCACATTAGGATGGAATGTCAATGTGCAGGTTGGTAATTTTGACTTTGTATCTTTTGTATATGCTTCTGTTGGAAATGACATATACAGAGCATTTGAGAGAAACGCGAACTACACCAACAAGCCTCGTGAAATTTTAGCTAGATGGACTGGTGAAAATTCTACCAATGACGCACGTTTCCCTAGATATTCTTTTGTAGACAACAATAACAATGCAAGAGTTTCTGATCGCTATGTAGAGGATGGTTCTTTTGTAAAAATTAAAAACCTACAATTTGGTTATTCATTACCAGCATCAATGACAAAGAAAGGTTTAAATAAAGTGCGTTTTTACTTCCAAGTTAAAAATGCATACACATTCACTAAATACACTGGTTACGATCCTGAAATTCCTGGAGGAATTCTTGAAACAGGTGTAGATCGTGGTGCGTATCCTCAACCTAGAACTTTTGCTTTAGGCCTTGACATTAAATTTTAAATCTGCTTAAATGAATATTATTATGAAAAATTATTTAAAATTGCTTTTCCTGATTGTTACTTTTTGCAGTCTTGAATCATGCACAAAATTTGTGGACTACAATCCACACGAAGAATTTAAAATTACTGACCAAGATTATTTAAAATCCGAGTCGGACTATAGATCGATGGTGGTGAGTGTTTACACACCATTACAATGGATCAATCAAGTTGTTCCTATTGGTGAAATTGCATCTGATAATGCAGTTTCTGGTGGCGAAAATGCTTCTGATGTATTGTCGCTTCAACAAATTGATGACTATACACACAATGCCGTGAATACACAATTGACTGAAATCTGGCAGTCTGCATATGAAGGTATCAATAGAGCCAATTATATCAATCAATACAAGGCAGCAAATCCTGCTGGCGTTGCAGTAAACTTTGCTGGTAAAGATGCTTTATTTGGTGAAACACTTTTCTTAAGAGGGTACTATTATTTTACATTGGTTAAAATGTTTGGTGATGTGCCTTTGTTCACAGACAGACGTCTTTCTCTTTCTGATTCTAAATCTTTAAAAAGAGCGCCTAAAGCAGATGTATATAAGCAGATCGAAGCAGATTTAACTGCAGCGATCGCAGCGCTTCCAGGTGTTCAAAATGAAAAAGGAAGAATTACTAAATTTGCTGCTCAAGCACTTTTAGGTAAAGTTTACTTATATCAAAATAAGTTTGACTTAGCTGCTACCACATTAGAAGGGGTGATTAGTTCAAATGCTTTCTCATTAGTAAGCAACTATGGTTCAATATTTTTATTGAGTGGTGAAAATGGTCCTGAGTCTGTTTTTGAAATTCAATATTCAAACACTTCTCCTTATTATAACTGGGGTGGTGCAACAAGAGGCCAAGGCAATTATGCAGTACAACAATGTGGTATCAGAGGTCTTAATGGATCTTCCGATATGCCTTATGCTGCAGGTTGGAGTACAAATTTACCAACGGCTAATTTAGCAAATGCTTATCAAGCTGGTGACCAACGTAAAAATGTAACCGTATTAGACATTGAAGCATATAAGGCTGCTAATCCTTCTTATGGTATTAGCTACCAAGTGGCACCTTACAAGAATACTGGTTTATACAACCAAAAGTACTTACCTAGAAAAGGACAAACTTCTGGTCAAATTGAATTAAACTATCTAAACAATTTTAGAATTATTCGTTATTCAGATGTTTTATTAATGGCTGCAGAGGCAAATGCGAAAGCAACAACTGCTAATGAAACAAAAGCTAAAACCTATTTGAACTTGGTACGTCGCAGGGCTTTTGGGGATAACAACCATGACATCAGTTCTTCTGGTACGACACTTTATAATGACATTTTATTGGAACGTCGTTTAGAATTAGCAATGGAAGGAGATCGTTTCTTCGACCTTGTTAGAACAGGAAAAGCAAGTGCTACTTTAGGTTCTAAATTTATAGTAGGTAAACACGAACTTTTCCCTATTCCTCAAACAGAAATAGATATCTCTGGTATTCCTCAAAACAATGGTTACTAAAATCATTAATTAAATAGAATATAATGAAAACAAATAAATTAATAATTGGTCTTTTTTGCTCGCTATTATTTTTAGCTGGTTGCCAAAAAGACTTATTTAATGACGTATCATTTTTAAATAGTGTATCTAGCTCGGCTAAATTAACTGCCTTATATGATATCACTCAAGACAACACTGGTGTAGTAACAATTACACCTAACGGCGAAGGCGTTACTTCTTTTGAAGTTTATTATGGTGATAATACAACTACTCCAGTTAAAGTATTACCAGGTAAAAATACAGTGCACCAATACGCTGAAGGTGTTTACAAAGTTAAAATTGTAGGGTACAATAGCTTGGGGGTTAAGACTGAGGCTACTCAAGACTTAACAGTTTCATTTAGAGCACCAGAAGATTTAAAAATGACTTTAGCGCAGAATGGTTTAGCATTAACAGTGGATGCAACTGCTTTATATGAAACATATTACAAAGTATTTTTTGGAGATTCTAACAATGTAACACCTATCCCTTTTAAAACATTCATCGAAGGTCAGCCTATCACTTATACTTATGCAAAAGCTGGAACATATGATGTGAAAGTAGTTGCATTAAGCGGTGGCGCTGCAAGTTCACAAGTGGTTAAGACAATTAAAGTAGGTAAGCAAATCGATTTACCAATTGGCTTTGATGATGTAAACTATGATTATACTTTTGGTGACTTTGGTGGTGCTGCAAGTTCAATTGCTGCAGATCCGGCGGATGCTGCTAATAAAGTAATGAAAGTAGTGAAGACTGCAGGAGCTGAGGTTTGGGCAGGAACTACAATGAGCACTGCATTGGGTTTAGCAAAAGCTATCCCACTTAAATCTGGCGCATCTAGTATGCAAGCAAGAGTGTATTCTCCAGCAGCAGGTATTACAGTTAAATTAAAAGTAGAAGACCATAACAACGGAAGTATTGCGGTGGAAACAGATGCTGTAACCACTGTAGCAAATGCTTGGGAAGTACTAGAATTTAACTTTGCTAATCAATCTGCAGGTACACCAGCAGTGAACTATGCAAACAATTATGATAAGGCATCTATCTTCTTTGATTTTGGTAATGGTGGCTCTGGTAAAGTGTTCTATTGTGATGATGTGATGATGAAACCAGCAGCTGTTGTTTTATCTCAAATCAATCTACCAGTTACGTTTGATGCAACAACTGTGAACTACACAATGACTGATTTTGGTAATAACAGCACAGTAGATGCAGTTGATCCAACTTCAAGTTCAAATAAAGTAAAGAAGACAACGAAAGTTAATGGTGCTGAAACTTGGGCTGGTACGACCATTGGAACGCCTGCTGGTTTTGCTAGCAAAATTCCAATTACATCTTCTGCAACCACTATGAGCGTAAGAGTATATTCTCCAGCAGTTGGTATCAAGGTTAAACTTAAAATTGAAGATAAAACAGATCCTAATAAATCTGTTGAAACGGATGTCTTAACGACTAAAGCGAATGAGTGGGAGACGATGGTGTTTGATTTTAGCAATCAAGCAACAGGTACTGCTGCATTAAATACAGCATACACTTTTGACAAAGCTTCTATCTTCTTTGATTTTGGTAATGCTGGTTCAGGCAAAGTATTCTATTGGGATGATGTTGAATTTGGTGTTCCTGCAAACGCAAACGCGCTTGTATTACCATTGACTTTTGAATCATCCACAATCAATTATGCATTTACGAATTTTGATGGTGGTAATGTTACAATCGTAAACAATCCTGCTAGCGGTTCAATCAACACCAGTGCCAAAGTAGCTAAAATGGTGAAGGGTGCTGGGCAATCTTGGGGCGGTAGTTATATCACTTTAGATAGCCGCATAGATTTTTCTACGAATAAAACTTTTAAGGTTAAAGTATATTCTCCAAGAGTAGGTGCGAAGCTTTTATTAAAAGTGGAAAACTTAACTGATGGAAATATTGCTTTTGATAAAGAAGTAGCAACGACTAAAGCAAATGAGTGGGAAGAAATCACTTTCGACTACAGCGCAATTAGTACTTCTAATTCTTATCAAAAAATTGTATTGATCTTTGATTTAGGAACAGTGGGTGATGGCTCAGCTAATTTCACCTTTTACTTTGACGATATAAAACTTAATTAATTTTTAAATAGTAAGCAATGAAAAATTTACATAAAATAATTGGGTTGTTTTCTCTACTTGTAGTACTTAGTATTACAGGTTGTAAGAAAGAAGAATATTCTTTCGGTGCAATGAAAACACCTTCTGGCTTAGCATTAACAACAACTGTTGTTGGTGTAGACAATGCCAATCCAACTGGTAATGGTACTGGAGCCGTTGCAATCAATATAACTGCGACCAATGCAATTACATACAATGTTGACTTTGGTGACGGTAATACTGCATTAGTACCTTCTGGTAAGATTACTTATAAGTATACGACTCCAGGTGTTAAAAAGTATACCATCACGGTAAACGCAATTGGCACGGGCGGTATTATTTCAACAATCAGTAAGGCTGTAACAGTGTATGTTGCTTTTGAAATCCCAACTGCCATCCTTACTAATTTAACTGGTGCTTCATCTAAAGTTTGGATTGCTGATAAAAACGCCCCTGGTCATTTTGGTGTAGGCCCTGGTCCTAATCAAGGTGCGAATGAATCATTCTTTGCTAGTTGGTATGCTGCTGGTCCTAATGATAGAGCTGCTGATGGATTTTATGATGATGAAATTACTTTCTCTAAAGACGCTAATAACAATGTGTCGATGGATTTAGATAATAAAGGCAATACATTTGTGTTAGGTGCTGCAGTTGCTTATTATGGTTTAACTGGTGGAGAAGGTCAATTTCCTATTACAACTTTAGGTGTTAAGCGACTTTCTTTCATGAATGCAACTTCGAACAGTACAGCTGCAGTTTCTACAAGAATTCAATTCTCAGTGCCAGGTAATGGTTTAGTGATGGTTGGTGCCGGAAGTAATATGTATGAAATCATATCACTTACTAGTACTACTATGACTTTAAGAACTATTGGTGTTGACGGAAACGCATGGTATCAAATGTTTAAAGTAAAATAAATATTAAATGAGAGTAGGTATATTTTTGTGTTTAATAAGCTTGGGATTGCTTTCATGTAATAAGAGCGGGGGTACGCCCCCCGCTTTAACTCCATCTAATTTGGTGGTTAATGCGACTGTGAATCCAGACAAAAGTGGTAATGTTTCCTTTGTATCATCTGCAACGAATGCAGCAAACTATGAATATGATTTTGGAAATGGTGTTTTTGAAACCATATCTTCTGGGTCTGTTCAGCATAAATACACAAGCTCTGGAAATTACACGGTGAAAGTGACAGCTAAAAGTAGCTCTGGCGCAACCATATCAAAATCTATTGATATTGCTGTGACTGTTGCTATGGCTTTAGTTTGGTCCGACGAATTTGATACGCCAGGCGCACCCAATAGTAATAAATGGGGCTATGATTTAGGCGCAAGTGGTTGGGGCAACAATGAATCGCAGTATTATACAGATCGTAGAGATAATTCCTACGTGACAGATGGTACTTTGAAAATTGTGGCTAAGAAAGAAGCATTTTCATCTAGTCAATACACGTCTGCACGTTTATTAAGCAAAGGCAAGTATTCCTTCAAATATGGTAAAGTAGAAGTGCGTGCCAAAATACCAGCAGGTGTTGGAACATGGCCTGCAATTTGGATGTTAGGAGATAATATTAATACAGTTTCATGGCCTGCTTGTGGCGAGATAGATATCATGGAGCATGTAGGTAGAGATTTAAATAAAATTATTTCTGCATTTCATTATCCTGTATACTTTGGAGGTAATGCTAAAGTGGCCACGACAATGGTTCCAACTGCAACAACCGAATTTCATGTGTATAAATTAGAATGGACACCTGCATCGATGCAAATTTTTGTAGACGATAAATTATTTCACACACTTCCAAACAGTCCATCCATCCCATACAATCAAAACTTCTTCATGATTTTAAACATTGCAATGGGTGGCAATTTGGGTGGACCTATCGATCCATCATTTACAAGTACCACATTCGAAATTGATTACGTAAGAGTGTATCAATAATAAATCCATTAATAAAAATCCCCCTCTAACGACCGGTCGAAAGACTGGTCGTTTTATTTTAAGACTGCCGTCATTAAAACCATGACTGCCAGTACTCGCTTCGCTCGTACTGTCTGCTTACGTATTGAACTTACCCAAACCCTCCGCAACAACCTTCGGTCGTTGCTGGTTTTATTTCTGCTCATCCGCTCATTCAAGCAAGCTTGACTCGCGTCTTCGCAAAAATAAAACCCCAACACTTCGTGTTGAGGCTTTGTGGTCTCGCCAAGAATCGAACTTGGATCTAGTGTTTAGGAAACACCTATTCTATCCATTGAACTACGGGACCATCGAATCACGAGGATCCGAGTCTTAACTAGGTCATAATGACCCATTAAGGAGGGCAAAAATAACTATTCTTTTTTAAGCATCCATACTTTATCCATCCGGCTCTTTATTATGCTATAATTTGGTATCTTCACAGCTCAAATCGACATCATTATGGGCTTTTACAATATCATTATCAAGTTTCGTTTTTGGCTGAGTTTAATTGCCATTTTTGGCGCTGCTATCCTTCAAATAACCGATCTGGCTAATTTTTGGCCTGTTTT
>CALPJR020000011.1 GCA_943323935.2 Bifidobacterium breve | reverse complement strand
GCTGCTTTTGCTAATAACAGAGATAAGCTATTGGAACAAGCCACACATTTAACAGCACATCTTTTACAAAGCAATATCAAAGTACAACAAAGTCAAGCGCTTGATACAATCGCCACAAAGGAGGAATTTCAATTGATCGCAGAAAGATTATTGCAAAATGCAGATACACAATGGGGCGGATTTGGTGTTGCGCCAAAATTTCCTCAGACATTTTCGATTCAAGTATTATTTAGAAACTATTTTCAAAATAAAGATCAGGCATCCATTGTGCATGCTATCAGATCTGTTGATAAAATGATTCAAGGAGGTATCTATGATCATATAGGTGGAGGGTTTTCAAGGTACAGTGTGGATGCGATGTGGCAGGCGCCACATTTTGAAAAAATGTTGTACGACAATGCATTGATTTTAGGTACACTCGCGGAAGCTTACCAGATTACAAAAAAATCTATTTACCAAGAAGTCATCCATGCCACATTTATATTTTTACAAAGAGAATTATTCAATGGAGCAGGAGGTTACTATGCTGCATTAGATGCAGATTCCGAAGGGGTGGAAGGCAAATTTTATACTTGGTCCTACGACGAATTCAAGGCAGTGATTGATCCTACCATCTTTGATGATTTTGTAGCCTATTATCAAGTCACTCCAAATGGTAATTGGGAACATACCAATATTCTTTGGACACAAAATGAGCTTGAAAAAGAATGGAAACCTGCTTGGCAAAATGCACTTAAAAAATTATTTGATACCCGCGCAGTGAGGGTTCGTCCCGCATTGGATCATAAAGTTATTTTGGGTTGGAATGCGATGTTGATTGTTGGCTTCTGTAAAATGAATGCTGCCACAGGAAATGAAATTTATAAGAAAGCGGCAATTGAATGCATGGATTGGTTGGAAGCAAATTTATACCATGCGGATGAACATTATTTTTACCATAGCATTGCAAATGGTATACCAAAAGCGCCCGCTTTTTTAGATGATTATGCCAATTTAATCCAAGCTTATATTCAATTACAATCAATGACGGGTAATACTAGTTATTTGTTTAAAGCAAAAAAATGGATGGACTATGTGTTGCTCCATTTTATAGATGAGGATGGATTGTATTTTTATTATACTGCATCTTATCAGAAGGATGTGATTATCCGAAAAAAAGAAAGTTATGATGGGGCACAGCCAAGTGGGAATGCTTTAGTTTGTTCAAGTTTATATTATCTAGGGCAGGTTTTTGATCTATCTCCATGGCGCCAACAGGCCGAAAAAATGATCCATTCTATACGACCATCTTTGCTTCAATATCCTGGCTCTTTTGGCTTTTGGGCCCAAAGCTTTTACCAAATGTCAACTGGCATGATCGAATTGGTTGGGGTAGGTCCAACGGTTCATGAAAGCCTGCCTGCATTGAATGCCCCCTTTTTACCTCATACGATTCGCATGATAAGTCAGGTTCAGGAGGACCGAATCCCACTCCTTAAAGGCAAAAAGTGCATTGAAAATCAATTTTTTATATGCAAAAACAACAGCTGTTCAGCCCCAATGCCACATATTGACTTGATTTTAGCAAATATCTAACAACTAATATCTTATTTTGCAGTTCCAAAAACAAATGAAAATCAATTCATTCAGGTTAAAAAATACCATTTAAATTTTCTGTTATTTTTACCCCTAAAATGTAATTTTTTGTAAATAAAATCGTTTTAAACCAATATGATACCATTTTTAAAAAATAAAAGGATCAATTTCCCCATTGTGGCCTTGAGCATTTTGACTCTATCGCTTGTTGTGATTGCATTTGCACCAGCCAAAAAAGGTAAACGCAATAGCAGTGCTAAGCGTATTGATCCCCTGGCAGTTGCTATCCCTAGTGGGTCCTTTTATATGGGGGCAAGTGACGAACAAATGGATTTATCAATGGTTAACCGTAAGAAATTAGTATCAGTTCAAAGTTTTTGGATGGATAGAACAGAAGTTACGAACGAACAGTATAGAAGATTTGTAAGGTATGTGACTGATTCATTGAAATTTTTGGCGATTTATGGCGGAGGCATCAATCAAAATGAAGATACGATTCGTGTAGATTGGGCTAGAGCAACAAGGATTAACCAAAACAGTAGAGCGGTTTTAGAAAAATTAAATGAGCTCTTACTGAGCCCAGACAATCGCATTCAAGGAAAAATTGAGATTGATCCCAATAAATTAATTTATAAATATTCTTATGTTGATTTAAAAGCAGCGGCTCAAGCATCTAAGGGGCTAGAAAAATCACTTGGAGATTATTTAATCACGGTGAATCAAAATGTGTATCCAGACACATTGGTTTGGATGCGTGATTTCTCTTATTCTTACAATGAACCTTTGACTAGATTGTATTTTAGTCATGCAGCATACAATGAATATCCTGTAGTGGGTGTCACTTGGAAACAAGCTGTTGCTTTCACACATTGGAGAACCAATAACAGTGATTATTTTGCTGGCAAACCTGGCAGAGCAGATCAAAAAATTGATGGTATCTATCGATTGCCAACAGAAGCGGAATGGGAATATGCCGCTAGGGGTAATTCAAAATCTAATGCAATGTATCCATGGGGCTCTCCATATACAAGAACAAAAGAAGGACGTTTATTAGCTAATTTTAAACCAGGAAGAGGGGATTATTTTGGTGGAAATGCAAAGAATGATAATATCTATACCACTAAAGTTAAATCTTATACCGAAAATGATTTCAAATTATTTGACATGGCTGGTAATGTGGCGGAGTGGACAAGTTCGGTATTCTATGAAGGCAGCTATAACTTTTTTGGTGACTTTAGTCCAGATGTTCAATACAATGCAAAAGATTCCGATCCTATTTTGATGAAAAGAAAAGTGATCAGAGGTGGTTCATGGAAAGATATTGCATACAATTGTCAGGTAAGTTCTCGCAACTATGAATACCAAGATACTGCTAAATCTTATATCGGATTTAGATGTGTGCTATCAATGGCTCCAAGACTTAATAAATAATCGAAATCAATCAATCAACTTTTAATTTTATAAATTTTCCTAATGGCAAAGACAATTTCAGAAAAAACAAATAAGATCGTAAACGTCATCATCTCTTTAGGTGCCGCTGTGGTAATCATTGGAGCATTGGCAAAAATCATCCACTTATCTTGGGCAGACTGGGCGTTGATAGTAGGATTAACTACAGAAGCTGGAATTTTTGTCATTTATGCATTCTTGCCCCCTCCTCCAGTAGATCATGGTGGTGCAATGGGAGGCGGAAAAGTAGATGCAACTGAATTAGTGCATGCTTTGAATAGTGTTCAAAAAACAGTACAAGATGTGTCGAATAATTTAGGCACAATCAATAGCTCAACAGAGGGATTAAAGAATTTGAATAATCAGTTCTTATCCATGAGTAAAACAATCGAAGAAATGAATCATTTTTATGGAAGTTTAAAAGACATGTCTACTGCGATGAGTTCTACTGTGCATGAGGCAGCAAGAACAAAAGAGCAAATGACTCAATTAGCCGATAACTTGACTCAATTGAATCAAGTATATAGCAGGATGATCAATGCAATGCAAGGAAAATAAAAACATTCCTGTTGTTGACTCAAACATTTTAATTCACTTAATAAAATATAGCGTAAATGTCGTTACCTAAAGAACCAAGGCAGAAAATGATTAACATCATGTACTTGGTGTTGACTGCGCTCTTGGCATTGAATGTATCTAGTGAGATTTTAAATGCATTCAAGACAATTGATCAAAGCTTGACGAATGCAAATGGGATCATTCAAAAAAAGAATCAAGACATCTATAAATCATTAGAAGCAAAATTAAAGGACCCAAAGACGGCTGAAAAAGCTGCTATCTGGGCGCCCAAGGCGAATAAAGCTAAAGCAATGGCAGACGAAATGTATGCCTATGTTGAATCAATTAAATTAGCGTTAAAAGAAGAAGCCGGCTTAGAAATTAAAGACGGAAAGGAATCTTTTAAAGAAGATGATTTGGATGCAACAACAAGATTGTTTTTAAATAAAAAATCGGGGTTGTCAAAAGGAGAGGAACTCTTCAATAAATTAAAACAATTCAAACAAGATTTAGCTGGGATTGACCCCGCCATCGCAAAAGATGTCATTCCAACGATGTCTTTAGATTTAGCCATCCCCACTTCTAATAATATGGCTGCAAAAGATGATTGGGCATATGCTTATTTTAATATGACTCCAACGATTGCAGCGATTACCATATTGACCAAATTCCAAAATGATATTCGCAATTCAGAAGCGCAGGTGGTTGAATACTGTCATAAAGAAATTGGCGAAGTAGAATTAGTATACGATCAGTTTAGCGCATTTGCTGCATCCAATTCACAGTACTTGATGTCTGGTGAAGAATTGGTGATTACTGCAGGTGTAGGCGCATTTAGTAGCGCAGCAAAACCAACGATCTCTATAGATGGTGTGGTAGTACCTGTGGCAGCAGATGGATCTGCCGTATATAAATCTGTTGCTGGTGCAACACCTGGCATACAAAGAAAGCGTGTTCGTATTTCTTTCTTAAAGCCAAATGGTGAAACAGCGGTGGTAGAAAAAGAAGTTCAATTTACTGTTGGTACACCTTCTGGATTAGTGGTGTCTACCGATAAAACAAGGGTATTTTATAAGGGCTTAGAGAATCCATTAAGTATTACTGGTGGAGGCGGAGGCGAAAAAATTAATGTAACGGTGGAGGGGGCAGGTGCAAATATTAGAAAAGCAGGTTCTGGACAATATATTGTGACTTGTACGCAAACTGGAACAGCTGTTGTGAATGTCAATGATGGCAAGCAAACACAAAAATTATCCATCCCTGTAAAGAGAATTCCAGATCCAATTGCAATTGTGGGCGGAAGCGCAGGTGGAAATATGGCTGCAGGTAAATTTAGAGCGCAGGGTGGTGTGATTGCAGATTTGAGAGACTTTGTATTTGAAGGTGTGAAATTCAATGTACTTTCTTATATCGTTATCGCAACTGGTAAAGGGTTTGATGAGCCTGATTTTGCAGAAGTGAATGGTCCTGCTTTTTCGGGTGGTGCAACTGCATTGATTAGAAAATGTCAAGCAGGAACCACAGTGACTATTGGAGAGATTAAAGTGTCAGAACCAGGTGGTGGGTCAAGAAAATTAGATCAAACAATTACTTTTATCTTACAATAGGATACGCGCTTATTGTAAATGAAAAAGTAAATTGGAAAATAAAAAAAGGTATTTATGAAAACAACAATGAAAACAAGCTGCATCGTACTTGCCTCTTTGGTAATGACAATTTCTGCAAATGCGCAGTTTTCTTATGGGACAAAAAAGAAAACAACACCTGATAAATCTAAGCAAGACACAGTCATCACAAAACCTGTGACTAAGCCTGTAGCAAACAATCAAGTGGTGGCAGCGCCAACAGTTTCTGATGTAAAGCCAACTAAAAATATTGATACCACCGTGGTGGGAGGATTTAATGCGAATAATAAAAGAAGCTTAAGAAATGGGTATGCCTTTTTCTCTGAAACCAATTCAAGAAAAGGGATGAAAGAAAGAGTGCCCTTGCCTTATGAGAATTTAAGAGAGGAAGACGCTTTATTCAGTGAATTTGTTTGGGAGGAAATTGATGCAAGAGAAAAGATCAATAGAACATTCATGTACCAATCCTATGATGAAAATGGTGATCAGCGTTTCTTTGCAGTGCTATTACGTGCAATAGAAAAAGATGGTGTAGTGCCTTTTTCAACAGTAGATGATCGTTTTACGACACCAATTAGTTTAGAAGATGTAAATGCATCATTAAAAGGAAGCTTAGATACGCAATTGGTACAAAATGTATTGGATCCAAATGTATATGACACTAGCATCATTTATAATACCAACTTAGCACCGAATCCAGATTCTATATATACATTTAGATTAAAAGAACAATGGATTTTTGATAGTAAGACAAGTAGAATGTATAGCAGAATCATTGGTATTGCTCCAATTGCTGCGATTCAGATAGGTAATAAGGTAGTGAAGCGTCCTTTGTTTTGGATTTATTATCCAGAATTAAGAACAAGCCTTGCAAAAGCCGAAGTCTACAATCCAAGGAATACCTCTAGTCGAATTACATGGGAGGAATTATTTGAGAGTCGTTATTTCAATGGGTATGTTGTTAAGTCTACATTAGATAATTATAATGATAAGATGTTAAATGCATTATTTAAAGATCCAATTAAGAGATTACAAGAAGGGGATAAAATCAAACAAAAAATATTTGATTTTGAACAAGATCGTTGGGTATACTAGTACAAAATGAATCGAAATAAAAAATGCGACACCAAGGTGTCGCATTTTTTATTAGGGGCTCATTGAAATTACTTATTCATTTTATTGCTTTTCTTTTTCAAAAGCAGCTATTAAAATTTTAGTTTTGGCGGCGCCAATCAGTTCCGTCAATGTATTGGGATTGGCTGTTTTTATTTTACTTACCGATTTAAAATAGGTCAATAAGGTTTCCTTTGTCTTTGGGCCAATGCCTTCGATATGATCTAAGCTATTTTCCAAAGCACCTTTAGATCTCTGGGCCCTGTGGAAGGTGATACCAAAACGGTGTACTTCATCCCTGATATTTCGAACTAGGTTATGTGCAGCACTATTCCAGTTCAATAAGATGGAACGCGTATCTCCTGGGAAGAACAATTCCTCTATATTTTTAGCTAATCCAACGGTAGTGACTTTATCCTGAATGCCTAATTCCTTTAAGGCATCCAATGCAGCGTTTAATTGCCCCTTACCACCATCAATAATAATTAACTGAGGTAGTGATTGCTTTTTCTGTAAAACCGAACTATAGCGTCTTAAAACGGTTTCGTGCATACTAGCAAAGTCATTGATACCCACTACGGTCTTAATATTAAATTTTCGATAATCCGATTTACTTGCTATCCCGTTTTTAAAACAGACCATCGCAGAAACAGGGTAGGCCCCCTGAAAATTAGAGTTATCAAAACATTCAATATGGTTTGGCACTGCAGGTAAGGATAGCAATGCTTTCAATTCAATTAATACTTCATTGACTGGCGCTGTCTCGCTCACTTTTACCAATGCTTGTCTATGCTTCCAGTCCTTTAATGCATAATCTACATTCTTTTGAGAAAGCGCTAATAAATGCAATTTCTCACCCATTTTTGGAACGGTATATTTCACCCCTTGCTCTTTTTCAATCGGTTCAAGCGGTACAATTATTTCTTTTGCTTCGGATTCAACTTGTGTTCTAAAATAATGAATAGCAAATGCAAGTACGGCTTCTTTAGATTCTTCCAATGGCGTACTTAGTGGCAACATATGTGTTTGAACAATACGTCCTTCTTGCAACATCAAATAATTAACATAAGCTTGATCTTCCTCCATGGCAATGCTAAACACATCCATGGCTTCCTGTTGCTTTGTTAAAATCTCCGATTTGGTTTGGTAACGTTCTAGTTCATCGATCTTCTTCTTGGTGGCATTGGCTTTTTCAAAAGCAAGTGCAGCTGCTTCGGCCTGCATGGTCTCTTTTAAATTTTGTACCAATGGTTTTACATTTCCTTTTAATAAATGCTTTACTTGATCAATTGAATGATCGTAATCTGCCGCTGTTTGAAAACCTTGGCAAGGCCCTTTACAATTACCTAAATGGTATTCTAGGCAGACTTTAAATTTGCCTTGTTGAATATTTTTTGGAGTCAGTGGTAAAGTGCAAGTCCTTAAAGGAATGGTTTCTTGAATATGGTTAATCAATTCTCGAACAGCAAATACATGGGTGAATGGACCAATATAGTTAGAGCCGTCTTTAAACTTTCGTCTGGTTAAAAATACCCTAGGGAAAGCTTCGTTTTTAATAACGATATAAGGGTAAGTCTTGTCGTCCTTTAAATTGATATTGTATTTGGGCTGATAATTTTTAATGAGCTCGTTCTCTAAAATAAATGCATCGTGTTCCGAGTTCACAATGGTATACTTGATATCGGCAATACGCTGCACCAGTTCGATGGTTTTTAAATTATGTTGATTGGAAAGAAAATAAGAGCTCACTCGATTTCTCAAGTGTTTTGCTTTACCAACATACAGTAGTTTGCCTTTATCATCAAAATATTGATAAATGCCAGGCTCTTGCGGGATGCTAGATTGTATTTTCTTAAACTGCTCTTTCTCCATAGGGACGATGCAAAAATACCGGTTTATTTTTACTATTTTTATATCATGGAACTTTCAGTGAATATCCCAGCTTTATTATTCCCAGCCATTAGTCTGATCATGTTGGCCTATACCAATCGATTTTTGGCCTTGTCTAACCGTGTAAGGGCTTTGCACGATAAGTATCAACAAGAGGAAAATAGATTAGTCATCTTTAGCCAAATCAAGAATCTTAAATATAGAATTAAGCTCATTCAGAGAATGCAGACTTATGGGGTAGCGTCCTTGTTATTATCCTTGCTTTCGATGTTTTTTATTTTTATTCAATACCAAGACATTGCTAAATTTATATTTGCAGTTAGTTTAATTACTTTTTCAATTTCCATTTTTATCTCATTGGTCGAAATCCGGTTGAGTACAAAAGCACTTGAACTAGAATTAAGTGACATGGAAGGACTAGAAGATCCCTCTGTGATGGAATACTTAAAAAAGAGATTTGAAAGAGACGATAAAAAATAATCCTTTGTTGATTTAATTATTTATCGTACAGTATTTTGTTGTAAAATATTTATTGTACTTAATGCCCTTTACGTTCTCCAATTTGTTGTCTCCACATCGCATAATAAAGCCCTTTCTCTTCCAATAAACTTTGGTGGTTGCCAGATTCAATCACTTTGCCTTTTTCTAATACATAAATTCTTGTTGCGTGGATGATCGTGCTTAGTCTGTGCGCAATCATAATGGTGATTTGCTCTCTTTCCTTAGACAGGTCACGGATGGTATCTGTAATAGACTCCTCGGTTAAACTATCTAATGAAGAGGTGGCTTCGTCAAAAATCAATAAATGTGGATGTCTAAGTAATGCTCTTGCAATGGATAGTCTTTGTTTTTCACCACCACTTAATTTTAATCCTCCTTCGCCAATGACTGTCGCTAAGCCATTGCCGCCTTTATCTAAAATATTAGCACAGCTTGCTTTGGTTAAAGCCAATAACATATCTTCCTCCGTGGCAGTTGGTGCAACGAATGCTAAATTCTCTTTGATTGTACCAGCAAAAAGCTGTGTATCCTGTGTTACAAAACTAATTTGATTTCTAAGCGCACTCATATCAATTTGTGCCGTATTCACGCCATTCATTAAAATCTCGCCTTCTTGAGGTTCATATAAACCAACCAATAATTTTACTAAAGTACTTTTACCTGCACCAGATGGTCCAACAAAGGCAATCGTTTCGCCTTTTTTGGCTTCAAAGCTTATCTGATCGATGGCTTTAAAATTAGCAGTTTGGTGTTGGAATCCTACTTGTTTAAATGCCAATTGTTCAATTTCTCCAATTGCAATTGGGTTGGCTGGTGGTGTATCAATTGGCTTTTTCATCAATGCATCAAAATTATTCAAAGAGGCTTCGGTCTCTCTATAACTTAGAATGATACTTCCAATTTCTTGCAATGGTCCAAAAATAAAGAAGCTATAAAACTGTAAAGAGATCAATTGACCTACAGTTAAGATTTCTTTAAAGATCAACCACATTAAAGTGAATGTAATGACTTGTCTTAAAGCATTGACCATCGTGCCTTGTATAAAACTTAAGGAACGGATGTTTTTTACTTTCTTTAATTCAAGCGCTAATATTTTATAGGTATTGTTATTGAGTCTATTAATTTCTTGAGTCGTTAAGCCAAGGCTTTTTACCAATTCAATATTTCTTAAACTTTCTGTCGTCGTACCTGCTAAACTAGTCGTTTCTTTTACAATGTTTTTTTGAATGACTTTGATCTTCTTGCTTAATAAATTTGTGACATAAGCAATCATACTTGCACCTCCAATATAAATTGGCACAATGGACCAGTGTAAACGAGTGGCATAGATAGAAACAAATACCACACTTACTACAATACCAAAAACCACATTAATCACATAGCTAATAAATTTTTCACAATCAGCACGAGCTTTGGTAAGGATAGATAAGGTTTCACCACTTCTTTGATCTTCAAAAGCTTGATAAGGCAATTGCATGGAATGCTTTAATCCATCTGTAAACAAGGCAGCACCAAATTTTTGAATAATCACATTCACTATATAGTCTTGAAAAGCTTTAGCAATTCTACTCACCATGGCTGTTCCAACTAATAACAACAACATATTGCCCACGCCTTTTAAGAACATAGCTTGTGTACGCTCTTTGCCAGCAGGGTCTAAAAATGGATTTTTTGCAAATTCATCAATTAGTTTTCCAAAGATCATTGGATCAAATAAGGAAAAAGTTTGGTTGATGGCTGCAAGTAAAAAGGCTAATAAAACCAAGCCTTTAAAAGGCTTTATATATTGGATAAGAATTTTCATATTAATTTTTGGCTTTGTCTTCGTTGTACAGTAGGTTATAACGTGCAATACAGTTAAGCACTTCTTCCGTGCCTAATTTTTTCTCAGCACTTGTTACAAATCCTTCTGGTAAATAGGGTAGTAAGGTTTTTAAAGTATCAAAAAACGCTTCTACATTACGTTTTACAACACCTGGTTTTTCTTTGTCAGATTTGGTGAATATAAGGGTATAAGGAATCTGCCATTGAAACAATTGTTCAACGAATTCAATATCAATTTTTTGAGGACTATGCCTAGCATCTATCAATACAAAGACCATATTTAAATTAGGTCTCTTACGTAAATAATTTTCAATCATTTGCTCCCATCTACGACGACTACTTTGAGACACTTTTGCATAACCATATCCTGGTAAATCCACGATATACCATTTCTCTGGACGTCCTTTCACCACTTCGTTACTGATGATTTCAAAATGATTGATCAACTGTGTTTTCCCTGGTGCTGAAGAGGTTTTAGCCAATCCTTTTTGGCCACAAATGGCATTGATGATGGAGGACTTGCCTACATTACTCCTTCCTATAAATGCGTATTCAGGTGCTTGTAAAACAAGACATTGATCGTAATTAGGACTTGAAATAAGGTATGTGGCTTTATGTATTTTCATTGTGTTATTTAAGGAAGCTTTTACGGTTGGATTAAAACCTTTCCTGTCATCTCCTTCGGGATAGGCAATTCCATCATTTGTAAAATTGTTGGGGCAAGATCTCCTAGTTTGCCTGGCTGAATTTGGCCTTTCCAATTTTTATCAATAATAAAGAATGGAACAAGATTCAATGAATGGGCCGTATTTGGACTTCCATCTTCGTTCATCATAAAATCTGCATTGCCATGATCCGCGGTCAAGAAAATCGTATAGCCATTATTTAAACCTGCAGTCACTACTTTTTCGACGTTTGCATCCACTGTTTCTACCGCTTTGACCACTGCACTAAAAACACCTGTATGGCCCACCATATCTGCATTGGCATAGTTAAGACAAATAAAGTCGGGGTTGCCAGCATTGATTTCAGGCAAGATTTTGTCTGTTAATTCATCAGCGCTCATTGCTGGTTGTAAGTCATAGGTAGCCACTTTAGGAGATGCGGCCATAATTCTTCTTTCCCCTTCAAAAGGTTGCTCACGTCCGCCACTAAAAAAGAAAGTCACATGAGGGTACTTTTCTGTTTCGGCAATTCGAATTTGCTTTTTATTATTTTTTGCCAATACTTCACCTAAAGTATTGATTAAATTATCGTTTTCAAATACGACATGTACATTTTTAAATGTCTCATCATATTTGGTCATTGTGGTATAATGCAAGTTCAATGCATGCATATCCAATTCAGGAAAATCTTTTTGTGTCAAGACTTCTGTGATTTCTCTACAACGGTCTGTTCTAAAATTAAAACAGATCACCGCATCTCCATCTTGAATACGCGCAATGGGTTGTCCATTTTCTGTGATGACAGTAGGTAAGATAAATTCGTCTGTAATATCTTTCGCATAGTTTTCTTGAATGGCTTCAAGTGCACTAGTAGCAGTACTTCCAGACCCTTTCACCAAAGCATTATAAGCTAATTGAACACGCTCCCAACGCTTGTCTCTGTCCATGGCATAATACCTGCCGCTAATACTTGCGATTTTACCAACTGATTTTTTCAAATGTGCTTCTAATGATTCAACAAAAGATTGTCCGCTTTTTGGATCTGTATCACGACCATCGGTGAACGCATGAATAAATACATTGGTCAAGCCTTCTGTCTTACATAAATCACATAATGCTTTTAAATGTTGAGTATGTGCGTGCACGCCACCATCACTCACTAAGCCAATTAAATGCAAGGGCTTGTTGTTTTGCTTAGCATATTGAATGGATTGAATCAGTGTTGGATGACTTGCAAATTCACCTGTTTTTATTGCGACATTGATTCTTTGTAATTCTTGGTAAACGATCCTTCCAGCACCTAAATTCAAATGACCTACTTCGCTATTACCCATCTGCCCATCCGGTAAACCAACTTCCTCACCACAAGTCACTAAAGTAGTATTAGGATATTCCTGGTAAAGACTTGTAACAAAAGGTACATGCGCATGTTGAATTGCGTCTGCCTTTGCAACCTGCCCCAATCCCCATCCATCCATGATCACTAATATTACCTTTTTTGACATATTCTTTAACTTTTAATACCGCCTGCTTATAATTTGTTTATTTTTATATCGCAAAGTTTCAAAATACTAGGCACATTACAAACTTTATCCTACTATAATAGACAAAAATGAAGTTAATATCCAAAATACTAGTTGTATTAGCCCTTTTGCACTGCAGCATTGGCGCGAATGCACAAAATGAAACAGAATTATTGGTGCAACATTTGCAAACAGGCAACTTTAGCGCTATGCAAATTTTTTGGGACAATCAGGTAGAGTCGAGTATTTTAGACCAAGTGGCAGCTAAGCCTTTGAATGCGCAACAAGCCAATGAAACCTTACAAGCTTTTTTTAATCAAAAAAATATTGTTGGATTTGAAAAAAGTGCCGAAAGAAAATTAGGCAATACTTTATACCTCACTGGTAAATTATTATCCAGCCAACAAAAAT
>CALPJR020000010.1 GCA_943323935.2 Bifidobacterium breve | reverse complement strand
GAGCAGTTCTTGATTGATTTTGCGGGATGTGTATTATTGGTATCGCATGATCGTTATTTCATGGATAAATTGGTTGACCACTTATTTATATTTGAAGGGGATGGGGTGATTCGCGACTACCCAGGTAATTATACACAGTTTAGGATTTTAGAAAAAAGCAAACAGAACTATGCTGCTGTAAGTTCCGATATCACCACGCAGGTAGAGCATGAAGTCAAACCTTCTGTGGCTGCATCAGTTAAGAATACAACAAATGAATCAGCCATAGACAATGCTCCAAAGAAAGTAGCTGAAAAAATGTCTTACAAAGAGAAACTGGAACTAGAACAGTTGAATAAGTCGATGCCTGAACTAGAAAATAAAAAAGCGACACTCAGTAATGAATTGAACAATAGTACAGGAGATTATACTGCAATCACTGCCTTAAGTGCAGCACTGGCTTCGGTTACAACCGAATTAGAAGCAGCAGAATTAAGATGGTTGGAATTAAGCGAAAAACTATAGTTCGTTCGTTTTTTCTAAAAAATGAGGCCTAGGTCTCCTATAATTGAGGCCTAAGTTTTGGATATGATTTTATTGATAGAGGTAATTTAGTAATACGATACAGCAAACAATATCGTATTCAATTAACATCTAAATATTATTATCATGAAACCAATCGAAAGAATCGCAGTCTTCATTCATTTCAAAAAAATCTCACCACATGCTTTTGAGCAAAAAATTGATTTATCCAATGGCTATTTTTCAAAGCAATTAAAACATTTAGGATCGGTAGGATCAGATATCTTAATCAAGATCTACCAAGCCTATCCTGAACTTGATATTTTATGGATACTAACAGGGGAAGGGCAGATGTTAAAAGAGGCCTTACAGCAAAGTCAACAAATAGACGATATTATTTTGGAAGACTTTACAAATAAGTACACAAGTGAAAACAAGAAATTAAAAAAACTTGAAAACGATTTTGATAAACTCCAAACCTCATTAAGTGACAAGGAGAAAATTATTGGCTTATATGAATTCATGTTAAATGGAAATCCCCCTATCACTAGTAGCAGTAGTAGTGTTGTAAAAAGGATGGACGCTTAGTCAGGTATATTCTTTAGTAAAATTAGAGTGGCGCTTCATCTGAAGCGCCACTCTAATTTGTGGTCTATATAAATCTGTCAAACTAAATCTATCTATTTCTTTCTTTAATGAGCTTGTTCATTTATGCATAAGACGATACTGGCTCACAAGTACAAACAAGGTTTCTGTCCCCATGTGTATTGTTTACACGCGCCACTGTTGGCCAAAATTTATTCAACGCAACATAAGGTAATGGGAATGCGGCTTCTTGTCTTGTATAACTATGTGACCATTCATTTGCACAAATCACATGTTGTGTATGTGGTGCATTTTTCAATGGGTTGTCTAACTTATCAAAACGGCCTGTTTCAATGGCAACAATTTCGGTATGTATTGCTAACAAAGCATCACAGAAACGATCTAATTCTGCCATATCCTCGCTTTCTGTAGGCTCAATCATGATGGTACCTGCTACAGGGAAGCTCATTGTTGGCGCGTGAAATCCATAATCAATCAAACGTTTAGCCACATCTTCGGCTTCAATGCCTGCGGTTAATTTAAATGGTCTTAAATCAATAATGAATTCGTGTGCGCATGTGCCATTCTTGCTAGTGTATAAAATAGTGTATGCTTTTTCTAATCTTGATTTCATATAGTTTGCATTCAAAATGGCATAGCTAGTTGCTAATTCCAATCCTTTTGCACCTAACATTTTAATGTAGGCATAACTAATTAATAAAATACTTGCAGATCCTAATGGAGCACCACTTACCGCATTGGTTGCATCTCCATTCTTAATATGACCTGGTAAGAAAGGGGCTAATTTATCATTCACACATATTGGTCCAACACCTGGTCCACCTCCACCATGTGGAATGGCAAATGTTTTATGCAAATTCAAGTGACATACATCGGCACCAATATTTCCTGGACTTGTTAATCCAACCTGTGCGTTCATGTTAGCGCCATCCATGTAAACCATACCACCATTTACGTGAATGGTATTACAAATGTCCATGATCGTTTCTTCGAACACACCATGTGTAGATGGATAAGTCACCATCAATGCACCTAAATGATCTTTATGCTGAATTGCTTTTTCTGTTAGGTCGGCAACATCAATATTACCAGCAGCATCACATGCTACAACCACTACTTTGAATCCTGCCATCACCGCACTTGCTGGGTTGGTACCGTGTGCACTAATTGGAATCAATACAATATTTCTATGCGGTTCATTTCGGGCTGCATGGTATGAACGAATTGTCAGTAGACCTGCATATTCACCCTGGGCACCACTATTAGGTTGTAAACTACAAGCTGTGAATCCAGTCGTTTGACATAAGTAAGCACTTAACTCTTTTACAATCTCTTGATAGCCGATGGTTTGATTTGCTGGTGCAAATGGATGTAAGCCACCAAAACAAGGCCAACTCACTGGAATCATTTCTGTTGCAGCGTTCAATTTCATGGTACAACTACCAAGGCTAATCATGCTCGTGTTTAAAGAAAGGTCTTTATTCTCTAATTGCTTAATATAGCGCATCATTTGTGTCTCACTATGATGCGTATTGAAAACCGGATGTGTTAAATAATCACTTGTTCTAACTAATTGCGCTGGGATAGCTGCGTTTTTGATACCAGCATTCAATGCATTTGCAGTTTTACCTGTCAATGTTTCAAACAAGTGCACAATGGATTGGATGTCTTTTACAGAGCTTGTTTCGTCTATACTGATAGACACTGTTCCATTTGTAAAATAGTTGAAATTAACAGCATGCTTGTTTGCAAGCTCAAATAATTTATGCGCATCAAAACCTGTTAGGTGTAATGTGTCAAAATAAAATTCATTCACCTGTTGAACACCTAAACTTTCTAATTGTTGTGCCAATCCTTGCGCCAATGCATGAACTCTTGAAGCAATGGCTTTTAATCCTCTAGGTCCATGGTATACTGCATACATCACGGCCATGTTGGCAAGTAATGCTTGTGCAGTACATATATTAGAAGTTGCTTTTTCACGTTTAATATGTTGCTCCCTAGTTTGCAATGCCATTCTTAATGCACGGTTACCCTGTGCATCTATGCTTACCCCAATCAATCTTCCTGGCATACCTCTTTTGAAAGCATCTTTAGTTGCAAAATAAGCAGCATGTGGTCCACCAAATCCCATCGGCACACCAAATCTTTGTGTGTTACCTACAGCCACATCTGCATTCAATTCCCCTGGACTTTTTAGTACAGTCAATGAAAGTAAATCCGCTACTAAAATCACCATACCACCTGCTTGGTGTACTTGGTCTATAAAGCTCGTATAGTCTTGGATTGCACCATTGGCATTTGGATATTGAAGGATCGCACCAAAGAAGCCACCATCGATAGCAGCAGTCTTAAAATCGCCTGTTACTAATTCCACACCAATAGGTGTCGCTCTAGTTTGCAAAACAGATTTTGTTTGTGCAAAAATTGCTTCGTCCACAAATAGTTTTGGTTGACTAATGACATCTGATTTATTGATATGGTTAAAGATCATGGCCATCGCTTCTGCAGCTGCAGTCGCTTCGTCTAGTAAAGATGCGTTCGCAATATCCATGCCAGTCAAATCGGAAATCATAGTTTGAAAGTTCAATAAACTTTCTAAACGGCCTTGTGCAATCTCTGCCTGATAAGGCGTGTATTGCGTATACCAACCTGGATTTTCAAATATATTTCTAAGGATCACAGAAGGTGTGATCGTACCGTAATAACCTTGTCCGATAAAATTTTTCGCAACAATATTTTTCTCACCAATTGCTTTAAGTGATTGCAACATTTCAAACTCGGTCAATCCCTCAGGAATCTCCATTGGTTTTGTTAAGCGAATATTTGCAGGTACAATTTTGTCAATTAATGCTGCTAAAGTATCCACTCCAACTGCCTTCAACATTTTTGCACTATCTACTGGATTTGGGCCAATATGTCTTTGGATAAATTCTGCGCCATTTGGATTCATTTCGACGGAATTGAAAGGGTTAAAAATTGGCACAAAGATAGGCTTTTAGGGCCGCCATAAAAAGGGATAAGCCGTTAAATTTACACGATTGGGGAAAGCTTGTGGATGATGGCTAAATAGTTTACTTTTGTTATCTATTATGCAAGCAAACACTGAACACTTATACGATACGCCCGCTCCGGAACAGCTTAAAAAATTCCAGAACTTTCTAAAAAGGGTGGACAAGCGTGTTATTCTAAAGCAATTGCCAGACTTGCATGAAGCCGCTTTTGAGAAAATTGATTGTTTAGATTGCGCAAGATGTTGCAAAAATTATTCCCCAAGATTCAAAATGCCAGACATCAAAAGAATCAGTAAATACATGGGGATGAAAGAGACCGCATTTATTGATCAGTATTTAAGCATGGACGAAGAGGGTGACTATGTTTCTAAGACAAGGCCTTGTCCTTTTTTAGGCAATGACAATGCATGTGGCATTTACGATCATCGCCCAACCGATTGTCAAAGGTTTCCTTATACAGATGAGGATGTTTTTTTCAAACGTATTCCAATTACAATGAAAAATGCAGAATTTTGTCCTATCGTGCATGATGTCATGAATGCACTGATTGCAAAATAATTAATATTCCATTTCTTTTAGTTTTGGTGCTTTAAACCAAGTAGTGATCACCACTAAGATGGTCATCACACCCCCAAATACCACCGATGGTATGACACCCATTGCTTTTGCTGCTAATCCACTTTCAAATTGTCCTAATTCATTACTACTATTGATGAACATCGAATTCACAGACATCACCCTGCCACGCATGTGACTAGGTGTTTTAAGTTGAACAATGGTGCCTCGTACAATCATGCTAAATCCATCTAAAATGCCACTCATTAATAATGCAGCAAATGAAATCCAAAATATTTTAGACAATGCAAATACAATGATACAAACACCAAAACCTGCGACTGCAAGTAATAATTTTTTTCCTTGTTTTTGTGTAACAGGGTATAATGTAATTAGTATAATAATGAACATTGCACCAATATCAGTTGCTGCATTGAGCCAGCCAAAACCAATTGGGCCTACTTTTAAAATATCTCTTGCAAATACGGGTACCATTGCGACTGCACCACCAAATAGCACAGCAAATAAGTCCAATGATAGTGCCCCCAATAATTCTTTTGTATTTAAAACAAAACGCAATCCTTCTTTCACACTTTCTAATGGCTTTTGTTCTACCAGAGTGGGGTGCGGGGGCTTAGCACTAATTTTTTGGATAAAGAAAAAGCCAATTGCTACCAAGGAAACCACAAGGATTAAAGAACCATGAATGCCAAATCCTGCAATCATAAAACCAACACTTGCATGTCCTACTACAGAGGCGCTCAACCACATCCCTTGACTCCAAGTAGTGGCATTTTGCAGTAAATTTTTAGGTACAATTTCACCCACCAATGTACCAAAACCAGGTCCTGTAAATGAACGAATGATTCCAGTACAAAAGATGACGAAATAAATGACAATCGCTATTTGTAGGTTGCCTAAATGTGCTTTGCCATAGGCCGAAGACAAGAGTAACAAACTAATCGCGCAAATAAAGTAGAGCACAACGCCTCTTAAAATGATTTTTCTTTTCTCGCTTTTATCAATCACATGACCTGCGTATAATGCAAGCGATACTGCAGGAATGACTTCTGCTAAACCAATCAATCCAATGGCAAAAGGTTCGTTGGTTAATTCATAGATCCACCAGCCTACCAATGTGCCCATCATCCTTAGTCCCATGATAAACAAAAAACGTCCAATCATTAAATTCCTAAACTCAGTTATCCTTAAAGCTGCAAATGGATCTTTGGTTAGTTGTTGTGCGTTTTGCTCCATAAGAGTATTAATAGGTTGAACTTAGGGTAGTGTAAAATAATGTTGACCTTCTTCTAAATCTTTATCCAATGCGTCTGTAATGACTTTTAAATGCTTTTCGTTGTACAAGAAATCTGCATTACTAGCATCCACAAAAATAGTTTTGATATTATGTTGTTTGATATAGCTGGTGTAAGTCTCTTGTAATTTATACAAGTACTCGTCGGGGATGGACTGTTCAAATTTTCGATTTCGCTTCTTAATATTTCCTTGCAGTTTGTTCACTGGAGCGTGTAAATAAATCAAAATATCTGGAGGCGTTAATTGTTGCACAAATACATCGAACATTTTTTGGTACAATCTAAATTCTTCCTCCGGCAAATTCACTTTTGCAAAGAGCAAGCATTTCGTAAAAATATAGTCCGACACAGTGATATTTTGAAATAAGTCATTGGACTTAACCATTTCTTGTTGCTGTTTGAATCTTTCTGCTAAAAAGAACAATTCCAATGGAAAAGCGTATTGCTTTGGGTTCTCGTAAAATTTTGTCAAAAATGGATTATCCGCAAATTCCTCTAAAACTAGCTTTGCATCAAAATGTTGTGCAAGCAATTGTGATAGCGTCGTCTTTCCTGCACCAATATTCCCCTCAATTGCTATAAAATGATGCTTCATAATGCTTCTAATACTTGCGGACAAAGATAAGTTCTGGATCCTTTATAGGTCGGTTTTTTTATACACAACAGAGTTGTCTGTACTGTCTTTGTAGAGCTGAATATTCGTTTTTTTAAGGATAGGATGCTCAAAATCAGGTGCAATCTCCACCAATGGCGCCAAAACAAAGTTGCGCAATGCTAGTCTAGGATGTGGAATAATCAAACCAGGTGTATCAATGATTGTTTGGTTGAAATAAATGATATCCAAGTCGATGGTCCTAGGTCCTAGGGGGATCAATCTTTCACGACCCATCGATACCTCAATTGCTAGGAGCATGGCCATTAAGTCTTGGGGGCTCATTGTGGTTTCAATGCAAAGGGCTTGGTTGTAAAATGCAGGCTGGTCTTTCATTCCCCAGGCTTCTGTTTCAAAGATGGAGGATTGCATTTGTATTGGCCCACATTTTATGTCAATGCTATTTCGAGCATTTTCTAAATTGGCCAAACGGTTCCCTATATTGCCGCCTATCATAAGGTATACATGGTTCATAGAAGTATGCTGAAAATGAACGCAAATATCCATAATTTTACAAGGCAATCTTAATTTTTTTCTTGCTATTTTAGATTTCTTCAAAATCAATCTTTATTATGAAAAGCTTCTTTAGTTCATTCTTCGCTGCATTACTTGCAATATTTGTTTTTTCAATTGGTGGTGTGATGCTATTAATTGGATTTGCGGCGGCTTTTTCTTCTGATGTAGAAGTGACTGTTCCAACCAATGCAGTTTTAGTGATCGACCTTAATGATAATTTCACCGAAAAAGAAGTATCAGATCCATTTACTGAATTGATGAATCCAGGGACAGGAAAAATACCAAGCTTAACAGCTGTGATTGGGTTGATTCAGCATGCAAAAAAGGATTCAAATATTAAAGGTATCTACATCAAGTGCCAACAAAATTCAAATGGGTACGCAAGTTCAGAGGAACTTAGAAAAGCTTTGGTTGATTTCAAAAAAAGTAACAAATTTATTTTTGCATACGGCGAAACGATTTCTCAAAAAGGCTACTGGGTAGGCAATGTAGCCAATCAAATTTATACGCATCCTCAAGGTGGATTAGAGTTTAGTGGGTTTTCATTAGAAACTGTTTTCTTAAAAGGGATGTTGGATAAATTGGATGTGGAGATGCAAGTGTTTTATGCGGGTAAGTTTAAAAGTGCCACAGAGCCTTTTAGGTATACCAAAATGTCGGATGCCAATAAGCAACAAACAGGTGTATGGTTGAATGGTTTATATGATCATTTCATCAATTCAGTAGCAAGTGCAAGACAAATCGCACCCGAAAAGTTGAAAGCAATGGCAAATGAGGCAAAAATTCAATCAGCACAAGATGCTTTGTCAAATGGCTTGGTAGATGGGTTAATCTATGACGACCAATTGAAGAAAATGATTGCAAAAAAATTAAAAGGAGTAAAAGAAAACGATATTCCATTTGTTTCTGTAAAAGAGTATGCGAAGTCGGTACCATTAAGAGGAAATGGTGCTGGCAAAATTGCAGTGGTGTATGCAGACGGAGATATTGTAATGGGTAAAGGGGTGAAAGGTTCAATTGCAAGTGATGATTTTAGAATGTTGCTTCAAAAAATTAGAGCAGACGAGTCTATTGATGCATTGGTATTAAGAGTGAATTCGCCTGGAGGAAGTGCATTGGCAAGTGATATTATTTGGAGAGAATTAGAATTGATTAAAGGGAAGATTCCAGTCATAGTGAGTATGGGAGATGTCGCTGCATCTGGAGGATATTATATTGCATGCGGCGCTGATTCTATTTACGCAGACGCGAATACAATTACCGGTTCGATAGGCGTATTTACGGTGATCCCAAATATTTCAGGATTCATGAATAATAAATTAGGCATTAGTTTTGACGGCGTTAAAACTGCACCTTATGCAGATGCCCCATCAGCAACAAGGCCTCTGAATACAATGGAGCAAAAAATGCTACAAGCTGGAGTAGACAGTATCTACCACACTTTTAAATCTAGGGTTGCGAAGGGCAGGAAAAAATCAATGGACTATGTGGATTCAATTGCGCAAGGTCGAGTTTGGTTAGGCTCTGATGCGATCAATGTAGGACTAGTGGATAGAATTGGCACATTAAATGATGCCCTTGCTTCTGCAGCTAAAATGGCGAAACTAAAAGGCTATAGCATTAAGCAATATCCAGAATCAAAATCCTTTATCGAAGATTTAATTGAAGATTATAAAGATTTTGTTAAGGTCAAATCAATTGAATCTGAAATAGGTGCAAGCCAATGGCAGATTTTTCAAAATTTGAAAACTGTACAACAAATGGTTGGTGCCCCTCAAGCACGAATGCCTATATTTGTGGTTAAACAGCCTTAGGTATCATGCATTCATATAGTCAAATTAAAGCGATGCTTGCTATTACAAGAGCAAGCCTGCGCTCTATCTTGAGAAGCCCATCTGCAGTTATTTTTAGTATTGCATTCCCGCTTATTTTCATTTTAGTATTTGGATTCTTAAGTAGTGGTGGGAATATCAATGTAAAAGTCGCATTGGCACCCAATGCGGATACCACCAATGCAGTGTATGCCAAAATAAAGTCCTTAGCAGGATTAAAATTTGTTACGGCCGATCAAGCCACCACGAATGCAGAATTGGCCAAGGGAAGAATCACAGCTTTAATTGATATCCAGCCAACACAAAATCCTAGTCAGCCTTATCAAATTCAATTAACAAGTTCTGCTGCTGCTAATCCACAAAATATTCAACTAATAAAATCCATCTTAAATGCAGTGATTGCAAATATCAATGCCACTCAGTTTAAAGATGCACCTACCATTGCAGTAGTTAAGAATGAAGTGATTGAAGTGCCAGGAAGAACCTATCGCACAATCGATTTTATTTTGCCTGGACAACTTGGATTTTCCTTATTAAGTGCTGGTGTATTTGGCGTGGCTTTTTTGTTTTTTAATTTAAGACAACAATTGGTTTTAAAAAGATTTTATGCCACACCTATTAGACGTTTGTATATTATTTTAGGAGAGGCCTTGAGTAGGGTTATTTTTCAATTGATGACTGCTGTGATCATCATTGGCATTGGTCATTTTGCATTTAATTTCACCCTTGTACATGGATTCATTACTTTCTTAAATATCATGGCACTTAGTTTTATTGCATTGATTTTATTTATGGGTTTTGGTTTTATTGTGAGTGGTGTGGCAAAAAACGAAAGTACCATACCTCCTTTTGCGAATTTAATTACCTTACCACAATTTTTATTAGCGGGCACTTTCTTTTCAATCGATGCGTTCCCTAAATGGTTACAACCTTTTTGTAATATTTTACCACTAACGCATTTTAACAATGCCATGCGTGAAATTGCTTTTGAGGGTGCAAATTTATTTTCAGTTGGAAATGAAATTGCCATACTCTTTGTATGGATCTTCATAGTGTATGCTGCTGCATATAAAATTTTTAAATGGGAATAACATGAAACTAATCCGTTTTGCTTTGATAAGTGTTTTAGTTATTAGCATTTTAATCACTGCCATAGCTAGCTTATTTCCTTCGGTGGTCATTACATCAAGGGCGGTAGAAGTCAATGCATCCAAGTCACAAATTCAACATTGTGTGAAAGATTTATCCGCTTGGAAAGGCTGGATGAGTGATTGGAAAGACCAATCCTTAATGGTGCAGGACAGTATTGCACAAGTAGGTACCCAAACAATACAAATGCTTTCAAGTACCGATAGTACCGTGCTTTTAAATTGGGTAGCGACTGGGCAAGCGCCTTATCAGGTTCAAATAGAATGGCTGCCTTTAAAAGAAGGCACTTATGTGATTCACTGGTCTTTTGAGCAACATGTAAAATGGTATCCTTGGGAAAAATTTCAGACACTACTCAATGAGAAAGTCTTAGGTGCAAAAATGGAAGAAGAATTACAACATCTAACAGCTTGTATTTTATCTGATAATACAGCTTTAAAATAAATCCATCAGTAGTTATTGGCCTTGGTCTTTTAAGTATTCGATATTTCTTTTGATCCCACTTAATTTTGATCTTAGCAAAGGGGAATGTTTAAACCTTGCTTTAAAACTAGTTTCTTCCATTTCGAGCCATGCATCTTTGGACATGTTCAATAAGCCTTCAATAGGTTTGAATTTTACTTCTTGATGGGGATGACTAAATCGATTCCAAGGACATACATCCTGACAAATATCACAGCCAAATGCCCAGTCTTGATAGGCTCTATCAGCACCAGTTTCAATAGTTTGTTTTTTCAATTCAATGGTATAGTAACTAATACAATGATTGGCTTCAATTGTTTTATTCGGCAGGATGGCTTGCGTAGGACAAGCATCAATACATTTGGTGCAAGTGCCACAATAATCTTTTGCAATGGGTTGGTCGTAAACACATTCAAGGTCTACAATCAAACTAGCAATAAAAAAGTAGGATCCCTTTTTAGGTTGTATCAAGTTGCCATTTTTACCTATCCATCCAGCACCCGAAAGCCAAGCCCAGGAACGTTCTAAGACTGGAGCAGAGTCAACAAAGCCCCTTCCTTCAATAGGCCCAATTTTTTGTCGAAGTGCATCCAGCATCTGATTCAATGAAAGCTTAATCACTTCATGGTAATCTTGACCGTATGCATATTTAGCAATTTTTGGAAAGCCTATTGGTTGTTCCTGTTCTGGGTAATAATTTTTTAAAAAAGTAATCACAGATTTTGCACCAGGTACTAATTTTTTTGGATTGATTCTTAAATCAAAATGTTTTTCCATGTACTGCATATCCCCATGAAAACCTTTCGCCAACCATTGCTCTAATCTAAATGCATCTTCGGTTAATTCCTTAGCTTCCGCAATGCCACAGAAATCAAATCCATGCTGTAGGGCTAGGTCTTTTATTATTTGAGTATGCCTAAATTGGTTCAATCTTCAAGATTCATTGAGTGAAAAAAACGATGCGCAGTTGGTGCAATCAGTATGCTAATACTTGTGATAAAAACAACACCACTAAAAATGGCATAAAAGGAAGAAAATAATTTTCCTGCATTGGTTTGAATGGTGACAACTGGTCCCATTCCACTTAAAATCATTGAGGCATTGTGCAATGCATCTATCCAACTCATTGGCCCTAAAAATTTATAACCAAGGATGCCTATCATCAAGGATGCGCCTAAAATGCAAATCGTTTTAAAAAGGTTTGATAAAACACGTCTATAGTAAACACTAGATGAAGCCAGTGGTTGGCTCTTGTGTTCATATTGAGGTAAGAATAAATTTCTTTTAAGTGCCATTGTAATGCTTTTCGTTATCTTATGTAAAATTAGCAGAAAAAAGAAGGACTGACTGACTTAATTACACTTTTTTAACAAGTATTAAGACATAATTGCTGAATTCTAGGAGTGGCTTTCTATTTGCGGGTATTAAGTAAATACTAAAACGAGTATCATGAATTTAAATCAATATACCATCAAAGCGCAGGAAGCCATTCAGGCTGCACAGCAATTGGCTTACAATAACCAACATGCGAACATTGAAACTGCGCACTTATTAAAAGCGATTCTTGGAGACAAAGACAGTCCAACCGATTTTTTATTGAAAAAAAATAATGTACAACCAAGCTGGGTTTTACAAAAACTAGATGCATTATTTGAAAAATTACCAAAACAACAAAGTGGCGAACCTGCCTCTGCATTGAGTAGAGACTTGAATGCAGTTTTATTAAAAGCGACTGCGTCATTGAAAGATTTTGGTGACGATTTTGTTACAGTAGAACATTTAATTGTGGGTATCCTTCAAGTGAATGATGCTGTTGCAAAAATTTTGAAAGATGCAGGCTTGACCGAGAAAGGACTAAAAACTGCTATTACAGAATTAAGACAGGGTGAAACAATAAAGTCTGCTACGCAAGAAACTCAGTTTCAAGCACTAAATAAATACGCAAAGAATTTAAACGAGATGGCCAACAAAGGGAAATTAGATCCTGTAATTGGTCGTGATGACGAAATAAGAAGAACATTGCATATCCTAACCAGAAGAAGCAAGAACAATCCAATTTTAGTGGGTGAGCCTGGTGTTGGTAAAACAGCCATTGCAGAAGGGTTGGCGATGCGTATTGTGAATGGGGATGTGCCCGAAAATTTAAAGTCTAAAATTATTTATGCTTTAGATATGGGGCTATTGATTGCCGGAGCAAAATACAAAGGTGAATTTGAAGAACGATTAAAAGGTGTCATTAAAGAAGTCACAGGTAGTGATGGCGATATTATTTTATTTATTGACGAAATTCATACACTGGTTGGTGCTGGTGGAGGTGATGGTGCCATGGACGCTGCCAATATTTTGAAACCAGCATTGGCAAGAGGAGAGTTAAGGGCAATTGGAGCAACTACTTTAAATGAATACCAAAAGTTTTTCGAAAAGGATAAAGCATTGGAAAGAAGATTCCAGAAAGTCATGATTGATGAGCCTTCCAAAGAAGATGCGATTTCTATTTTAAGAGGTTTAAAAGAAAGGTATGAAACGCATCACCATGTTCGAATTAAGGATGAGGCGATTGTGGCTGCAGTAGAACTTTCTTC